>DAOUXC010000364.1 GCA_030666795.1 Desulfobacteraceae bacterium | reverse complement strand
GGACGAAGACCAAATCAGACAATATGTTCGTTTGCAAGTCCATAAAGATCGAAAATTAGATCAAATGAAATTATGGAAATAATAATCTGACCCTTTTAGGGTCACCATCATGCCACCCCTTTTAGGGGTGGTTATTGACTCCTCGCCGCTTGCTGCGGGTCAGTTTATTGATTTTTTACGAAAGCATCAATATTAGAAGGAGTTTTGGATGAAAACAAGATTTGTATTTCCTATCCTATTACTGATTTCCTTTTTTGCCGGACACGTTTTTGCAGGATCACCATCCTGTCTGAGTATTACCGGTTTGGTCAAACAGCCGTTGAATCTGACTGTCGAGGACCTGGAAAGATGCCAGTCCATAAGGGTCCAACTAAACGATGTGACAAAGGCCGGTGACTACCGTGGTGTGTTCTATTACAGGGGTGTCCCTTTAAGGACCCTGCTCGAGCTTGCCTCGATTGAAAAAGAAGGGACGGCGTTTAAAAAAAAGGTGGACCTGGCCATTCTGGTGCGAAACAGGCAGGGCGAGCAGGTCGCCATTTCCTGGGGGGAAGTGTTTTACAGGAATCCGGGAGGGATTATCGTGGCCACTTCGGCGGTCCCGATTATGCCCCGCAAGGACTGCAAGCGCTGCCACAAACCGGAAGAATACAAACCCCGAATGGACCAACTCCATCGGAAAATCGGGTTTCCGAAACTCGTTGTAGGCCATGATACCTATGCGGACCGTTCCTTAGACGAAATTACATCCATAGAAATTGTGGATCTTAAACCGGAAATGCCCACAAAAAGAATGAAAAAGCTTTTCTCTCCTCAATTCACAGTCACTGGTGCGGTGGACAGGATCTTGACGTTAAAGGATCTGTCGTCTTATCCTCGAATGAAGATGACTGTCAAGCATTTGGGAGAGGGAAAAGGTTTTCACGGGTTTGACAAGTTCGAAGGAACCTATTTTAAGACAATTATCCAAGACGCGGGCATAAAGCCGGATCTGACGAAAGTATTCATGGTTTCAGCCCCTGACGGGTACCGCAGTCTCTTTTCCTATGGGGAGATATTTCTCAATCCCGCGGGGGAACGTATTTTTGTCGCGGACAGGCTTAAAGGTCAGCCCATAGAAAAATTCGGGAAATTCTTCCTGGTGCCTCCGGACGATCTCATGTCGGACCGGGATGTGAAGTCGGTGGAAAAAATTGAGGTTATTTCTATTCGGCAGGATCCGAGGCTTTATGTCATAGGAACCGGCAGCGGGGACACGAACCTGATCAGCGTGGAGGCCATTTCATGTATGGCAAAGGCGGATGTGTTTATATGCCCGCCTGATATCAGGAAAATTTTTGCAAAATATATGGGGGACAAACCGTTTCTTTTCGATCTTTACGAGTTCGGACCTTACGCCTTAAAGAAAGAGAATCCCGGGCTTTCTCAGGCCGAATTGAATAAACTGCTTGAGAAAAAACGTACCCGCGCGGTCGGGATCATCAAGGACGCTTTGAATAGGAAGAAAACCGTCGCAATTCTCGATTATGGGGACCCCACCATATGGAGCGGTTCGGGCTACATAAGAGAATCTTTTAAAGACAGCATCGTGGAAATTATTCCCGGGCTCAGTTCGTTTAATGTGGCAAATGCGCTTTTAAAAAGACATATCGGATGTAACGGGTCGATTATCCTGTCGACACCTCAGGAACTGAAGAAAAACAGTGCCATGCTTGAAGCACTGGCCAAGAAAGGTGAAACGCTCTGCATTTTTATGGGCCTCAAGGATCTCCCGGATCTTGTCCCGCTTTTCAAAAAGTGGTACGAGGGCGGGACTCCGGCATGTCTCGTCTATAAGGCCGGATACACGGGAAGTGAGCACCTGATCAGGTCAACACTCGACGGGCTTGTGCAAGCTGCGGAAAGTTACCATGAAAAGTATCTTGGACTGATCTATCTGGGGCCCTGTCTGGCCGCCAAGAAAGCCTTTAAACACTGATAGGCCGGGTTTTGAATCAATCATCTAAGACTGATATATCAATAAGATATCCGCTCAATATTTTGGGGAACTCGAATTTATGCGTAAATCTCTTGAATAAAGACCTGCATCCGTAGGGGCATACAGAACTCTTTTCAAAGAGCCGCATAACCTTGCTGTGGCTCGAATCACGGCGGCCCTCTTTACCCCGCCCGCAGAAAGCCACGAATTTAGCCGTGGATGAATGCGGTTACGGTCGGGATGTCGTACCACTAAGTCCCGCCGTTCGCGAAGCGAATCGGCGAAACTAAGTGTTGCCACGGGCTCGCCCGTGGGGCTCCACAATTCGGCTCCGGACAGCCCCCTCAAAGATAGCTCCTATTGTGTTTGGCTGTCCCGCCTGTCGGAAGCCGACTGGTTAAGGTATTTGGGGTGTGGCAGATGCGTTGCAGAGATAAAAATGTACCTCTTTGAAAAGAGTTCCGCATGCCCCGCCATTATGGACTAACGCCGCTATTTATCGAGCTATTACCCAATAACTGATATGAATATGGCAGTGCAGAAGCAAGTTATGACAAATGATCATGATCTGAAAAGAGGGCTTGGCCCTGGTTCCGCAACGATTCTGGTGATTGCCAATATGATAGGGACCGGGATATTCACCACCTCCGGTTTTGTTATGGAGGCGGTTCGGGACCCTCTCGCCATGCTCATCTGCTGGATCATCGGTGGAGTTTTTGCCCTGTCCGGGGCCCTTTGTTACGGGGAATTAGGGGCCATGTTTCCGAGGGCGGGAGGGGAATATGTATTTTTAAGGGAAAGCTTTGGCAAATGGATGGCCTTCCTCTCAGGATGGATATCATTGATCGTGGGCTTTTCCGCCCCTATTGCAGCGGCCTCTATCGCATTTGCCGGGTATTTTTTCCGGAGTGTTCCGAACGTCCTAACACAAAAGCCGGATATCCCCTTTTTTGATGCAGAAGATATTTCCTTTTCACCGGTCACCATCCTTGCCGTTGGGATCATTCTGATCTTTTCTCTGGTTCACAG
>DAOUXC010000083.1 GCA_030666795.1 Desulfobacteraceae bacterium | reverse complement strand
GTCCCCCTCGCCTTCGGCTGGGGGCCAGGGGGCCCCCAATCCGAAAAAAAATAAAACGACGAAGCCCCCCCGCCAGTCACTCAAAAAAAGGCATTACTACTCGTTTCAAAGACCTAAGGCATCAGCTAAATTTTCAAATCTTTGACAAATGCAGCCAGGGTATCAAAGTATTTCTTCCCTCCAATGACATAAGTGTCATTGTGACCTGCGTTTTTAATGGGGTGGAAGTATTTTGGGGCCTGTGCGTTTTCGTATAGCTTCTGTCCCATGGAAAAGGGCACTATTTCATCCTTTTCGCCGTGGATAATGAGCTTGGGGACATTGATCCGGGTTATTTTCTCCAGATTGTTGTAGTGGGGCGGTAAAAAGAACGAAAAGGGCATAAAAAGGAGCATGGTTTTTGCCATCCCTTTTGTCGATGTAAAGGCACTTTCCGTGATGAGTGACCTGACTTTTCTTTTGAGGGCTATTTCAATTGCTACTGCTGCGCCTAAAGAACGGCCAAAAAGTATGATTTTGTCCGCAGGTACGTTCTTTCGGCTTATCAGGAAGTCATACGCGGCCAGTCCGTCCCGGTAAATCCCAATCTCGGACGGACGGCCTTTGCTTTGCCCATATCCTCTATAATCAAAGATAAAGACCTGGAAATTTTGATCCAGCAGGAGCTTTACGTTTTCAAGGCGATGACATATGTTCCCCGCGTTCCCGTGACAGAACAGGATGACGGGGGCATTTCCCTTTTGAGGAAAGAACCATCCGTGTAATCTGGTTTTGTCTTCTGTTTCAAAATGGACATCTTCAAAAGTCAAATGCCAGTCCGCCGGGTGAAATTCTAATTCTTTGTCCGGATAAAAAATAAAGGAGTTTTCGATGTGCGGATAAAACAGGCAAAAGAGAAGGGTAAAAGCTAAAATCAATAAAATCAGGTGGATTCCGTTGATCGGCATGGAGAATACCCGTAATATTTTTTTTGTTGTTTCAGCCAAGGCAATGTCCGCGCATTCTGGATGATCAAGTCCCTTTAAAAATAGTCTTTTTTCAGTAAAGTCTATAAGATATGGAATAAAAAGGCAATGTGGTTTGTTCCCAAAAAGAACAGAGACCGACCAAGGCTGAAAAGACTTTGGTCCTTTGCAGGAAAGTCGTCATATTCCCGAATTTTTCAAGGGGCTAAAATGTTACAAAAGATTTAACCCAATAACCTGCAAAAAGGAGGCACCATGGGACTCACCGAGATTTACGAAAAGGGAGAAAAAGTTCTCAGGGAACGCGAAATCGGCGTACTCCTTGACGGGGTGGAAACGGAATTTGTAGTGGCCAACAACAGGAGGGTTCTGGATCGATATACATTCAGACAGCAGTGCATCGACGGCGTCAACCCTGCCACAGGCTGCAATGTCCTGGGTGTAGAGCTTTCCACACCCGTCATCATGTCCGCCATGACCATGCCTATTCCCGCCATTGTTGAGGGAGGCCTCATGGAAGTGGCCGAAGGGCTTAAGGCGGCGGGAAGCCTCATGTGGACCGGTACACCTATACCCCAGGACCTGAGAGAGATTGCCGCAACGGGGGTACCCCTGGCCGCAAATGTGAAGCCCTTTAAGGATAGAAAAAAGATGTTCCACTCCCTCAATGAAATTCAGGAATCAGGAGTTCAATGGGTGGGAATCGAGATAGACTCGGGTCAGGGGACAAAGGTCCACGACCGGCAGATGGCCTTTGATTGCAGCCCATTATCCTTATCGGAATTGAAGGAGATAAGGAAGGCCATATCACTGCCGTTGATTTTCAAGGGTGTCTTGAGCCGGAGCGACGCAGTCAAGTCCATTGATGCAGGGGCGGACGGGATTGTCGTCTCCAACCACGGTGCCCACACCTTAGACTACCTTCCTCATCCTTTTCAGGTAATGGATGAAATCATGGAAACGGCGAAGGGGAATATAACTGTTATGGTGGACGGTGGATTCCGGAGAGGAAGCGATGTGCTGAAAGGATTAGCCTTTGGCGCCTCCTTAGTGGGTTTGGGAAGGCCGATTCTTTACGGCCTCGCGGCAAATGGCCGTGTCGGTGTTAAGGAAGTTATAGAAGAGATTACCGCTGAACTTAATAGGATCATGAGCATGGTGGGTGTTTTAGGTCCCGGGAGCGTGACACCTGATGTCTTAATTGGAGAGTAAAAAGCTTTAAAATATTTAAATACCTCTTGGAGGAAATAGGGGTGCGTATCTTCTTGTCTTTAGGTTTACCACCACAACTCCTGATACAATAAACAACAATGCCAATATGATACTAAAAGTGATAGGTTCTCCAAGAACCAGACCACCCAGTAAAACCCCCGCTATGGGCATAATGAAAATAAAGGAATGCAATGAAACGGCCCCATATTTCTGGAGCATGTTTGTCCATGCTACAAAGCCGAAAGAAGCTGTTAAAAGGCCCTGGTAAAAGAGGGAGGCCATAACCTTTACGTTTGCATCGGTTATCATTGTGCCATCCCAAAAAAAACCTGCAAGAAAAAATAAAGGAACGGAACATATCATGGGGTAAAGAACAAGATGAAAAGTTTCAAATTTGTCTATAATCCTTTTTGTATAAGCGGTATTGCAGGCCCATACAAATGCTGTTATCAGGATCATAAAATCTCCAATCTGAACATCCGATGTTACCCCTTTTTTTCCAATAAAGACAAAAGCCATTCCTATAAAGCCCATAAAAAGCCCTAATATTTTCTTCTTAGTAATTCGGTCTCCGGGAATGAAATAATGAGCCAGGAAAAGGACGAAAAAAGGTTGAAGGTTAATGAGCAGGGTTCCCCGGGAAGCGTTGGTTTTGCTGAAGCCAAGATAGAGCAAGGAGAGTTGTACCGTAAAAATAAAGGAAAGGATCAAGAGTTGATGCAGTTGTCCTTTCTTTATACTGAAAGATCGACGGGTTATCTTAGCCCAGAGAAAAATCGCAAGAGCGGCTATGCTGAATCTGAGTCCCGCTGTTGTGAATGGCCCCAACCCGGAAAGACTGATCTTAATGGCAACAGCATTAGATCCAAAAATAACACACAGCATTGAGGTAAAAATGCCGGCCAATAAGGGCAGATCCTGATTATTAAGCTTATGTTCGACCATTTATAAACGATAAAAAAAGGGATAAAGAAAGAACTTCATACTGGTCGGATAAAGGGCATAACTTGCAGAAGGCAGGGGTCATAAGTTTTTCACGCTTTCAATAAATTGCTTTCCCCTGAAAGGTCTGAAATCTCCCTTTACGTCCTAAATATTTTTTGCCTCGGTCATCAGCTTATCAAATTTTTCAACTTCCACAACAGGTGATGTCATAAAGGAGATTCCTGTCAGCTTGTTTAATGCAACAGATGAAGCGAAAGCCTTTTCAGCATCAGGGAAATCCAAAGTAAAAACAAGGTCGTGTTCACCCATCACGGCATACATGGATACAACCTTTCCACCATTCTCTTTTATCAATTCAACAGCTTTATCCGTTCTTTCCGAACTGATTCCCTTTAATGCCTCTGAAGAATATTTTCCAAACATCATGAATATCGGCATGTCGAACCCTCCTTTTCCCTGATATAAATACGTTAACTCACTGGACCTTGAAGAAAAGATTGTAATCATAAACTCGGCAATTTGTTCTTAACACATCAAGGCCCGACATGGACCATTTCCGGCCACTCCTTTCCGGTGTACCATTCGGTGTCCCTGTGATATGCTTCAAGTTCGTTTTTGAGCATCAACTCATGGCCATGTTCCACATCAGAGAGGTATCTAAGAATCCTTTCACCCGACAGATCAGTAGCTTGTGCCGCCGCATCCCTATAGAAATCCCTTGCTTTACGTTCCCTATCAATAGCAAGCTTAAGCAAATCTTCCAAAGAACCTGATATTTCATCGGGGACAGCCCCTCCCTCTGCCGTATCGGGTTCGCCGGGGATTCTTGGCGGGGGTTCTTTGCTATTCGTCATTTTTGTGTAGAGGTTTACGAGCACTTTTCCATGGCCTGTTTCCTCTTTTGCCAGTTGTCTGTACTTGGCGCGCACCAGTTCGTTTTCCGTCATGGTTGAGATATGGCCATAAAATCTGGCCGCGTCTTCTTCGCTGCGAATCGCCATTCCAATGACCTCAAGAGAGGTTAACTTCCGTTCCATGTAAGTTCTCCTTCCCTGGTTTTATATTGATATGGGTTTTTCAACATCGCCCTACAGACCAACAATATAGTTCAAAACCGCCAAATCGTCAATGAAAGCCAGGCCATGCCCCCACATGCTTGACCGCTTTTTCCCCTCCGTGATTCTGGTGGGCCCTTGTGGCGGGACCTGTTGATGGACTTTTTGCAAGCCCATCAAATATTGAGCAGATACTTTCTGACCTAATAGAATCCAACCTAGCCCGAGGGGAAAAAATATCCGAACAGATACATGGCACAGGGTATGGTCACAAGAGAAAGGATGAAACTTGTAAACATAAATTGATTTACAAGATTTCGATTCCCTCCAAATCGTTCCACGAAGAGAGGAACGGCGGTAATCGGGGGTACGGCACTCTGCAAAATAATCAACAATGCAATATGATAGGGCGGTCGCACCACAAGGAGAAAAAGGAGGCACACTAATGGGAACAGGATATTTTTAACAATTAGGAATTTTATGATTTCCGTTGTATAAATAGTCCCTTTATTCTGAAAATCGATATAGATATTGCCACCTAATATTATCATAAGGACAGGCAAAGCCATATCTCCAATCATTTTGAGACCAGTGACAACAAAGTCTGGAATATAGCCATGCACACCTGTAAGTCGGATAAAAACAGCAAGTAAAGTGGCGATAAGCACCCGGTTGACTATTTTTGTCCAATCAAATTTTTTGGTATGGCCTCCGAAGAAGAAATGGCTGGTGCTGAAAAAGAGCGTCGGGAAGAAGATCATAAAGAAAAACAGATAGACTATATATTCCGAGTCGCTTCCGTGCATACCGGTAAGAATGGCAAGCGGGAAAAAGAGACCGTTTTGAAAAAATAAGGTGATCCCAAACTCTCGACGCAACCCCTTTTTAGCTATGAGCATAAATAAGCCGGTTAATGCAGCAGCAAAAACGGTGAAAACCAACCACCACAAAGGAAGTTTCCACCACCCCGGAAAGTCCTCCGGTTTAAACCGCAGGATTATACTGACAAAAACAAGACTTGGCAGTGCAATATCGAGGGCCAATATTGAAAGAAAACTTAATGCCTCACCCAAAAGAATCTTTCTGCTGATCAACCAGAAGCCCAGCATTCCAAGACCGAGCAAGAGTGCCACGGATTCGAATGTCTGTATTATAAGTTCCAATTTGATTGCTCCGGTATAAGGCCTCGGTGCCTCGTGTAAGGAGATACCGGTCAGCGACGTCAGGGTCAAGCTGTCATTTTTCCAGCTCTTCCCTGACCGCAAGACCTATCTTTTCCAAAGTATAGGGTTTCTTTATGTATATTCCCGCGCCCAGTCTTTGAGCTTCCTTGACACGTCCTGTCTCGGAAAATCCACTCGCGATTATTGCTTTCTGACCGGGTTGTAACTCAAGAATTCTTATATATGTCTCAAGACCATCAATCCCTGGGTCCATTATCATATCCAGAACCAGCAGATCTGTCGGATTATCTTTTATGTAGTCGATAGCTTTCTCACCGCTTGAAACTGATGTGACAGCGAAACCCAATTTTGTTAATATCCGAAACGCAATTTCCCTCTGTTCTTCAACATCATCCACCACCAAAATGGACTCCCCATTTCCCATGTATTTTTTAATTGACAAGGATGTTTCTTTTTCGTTTATTTTTTTCCTGGTTACCGGAAAATAAATAGTGAAGCTTGTTCCTTTACCTTCGGTGCTTTGAACATCAATATATCCTTTATGGTCTTTCACCGTTCCCCACACCACGGCCATGCCTAAACCGGTCCCGCTTCTTCCCATAACCTTTTTCGTATAGAAGGGCTCAAATATCCGGTCTAAATCCCCTGGTGAAATACCTGTCCCGGAATCCGATACCGTAAGAATAACATAATCGCCTTCTTTTACATCATCATAACCTCTTATCGGTTTGTCAATATATTTGCTTTGCGTTGATATGAAGATATTTCCGCCATCAGGCATTGCCTCCGCCGCATTATTAACCATGTTCATGACGGTTTTCGACAGGTGAACGGGTGAGCCCATAATATTCAGCACGTGCGTCTCAAGGTCGCTTTCAATTTTCGCGTCAGGATGAAACTCTTTTAGATTTTCACATTCCGGAGATTCAAGATAACTATTTATAATTTGATTTAAGTTCGTAACCTCTGTAGCAACAACCCCTCTTCTTGCCAGAGTCAACAGATCCTGCACAATAGCAGCGGCTTTTTGTCCCGATTTTTGAATCGTTAAAATGGGCTTCCTCAGGGGGCTGTCTTCGGGCAGATCCATCAATATCAGATCCGGATAACTTACCTGGGCGCTCAAAACGTTGTTGAGGTCATGGGCCACACCACCTGCCAGAGTGCCGATCGCTTCCATTTTCTGCGCGCGCCGGAGCCGGGCTTCAAGTTTCTTTTTCTCTGAGATGTCACGCCAAATCGATCTGCTATGTAAAAGATTACCATCCTTGTCACGAACCGCCGAAGCATTTATGGACGCATCAATAACACCTCCATCCTTTCGCCGCAATCGCGATTCCTCTCCGTCTATTGTACCGGTCTTTAGGAACAAAGGGAATATATTTGTCTTATGATGCTCGGCGCTATCAGGTGCATACATATCGAAAACCGGACGGCCGATTATTTCTTCTTTTGTGTAACCCAATGTATCGGCCAATGTCTGGTTACAACTGATAATAGCAGCTGTTTTCGCATCAACCGAAAGGTCCATATGCGGGGCATTATCATAGAGGTCCTGATATTTTGCTTCGCTCTCCCGGAGCGCCTCCTGGGCCTGTTGGCGTTCCTCAACTTCCAGCTCCAGTTTTCCCTTTGCGTTTATCAGATGCGATTGCTCTTTTTCCAGGGCAATGGTCAAATCTCTTTCTTTCTGATTTGCTGCGACCAGGCCCCTGAACAGTACTGCTACGGATATGGCAGCTACCGTGTTCAAGAGCATGAAATTAGCACCCGCAACTATCATCGCCTCCGTGGTTTTGAAAAATGGAAAGGTCTGGCCAAATAAGCCTTTGCTCATTAGCCAGCCTATAATCGATAGAGTTATCAAATTAAGGATCAAGGCTATAATTGCGGAACTTAATCCCATGAGAATTCCTACAAGAACAGCAAAAGCAAAGAGCCAGGCAGGACCACCGCTCAAGGGTCCAAAAGAAATAATTATGCCCAATCCTGCAACATAGAACATTAACAAGGTTATTGCAGCGCGCATTTCATATCCCAGGTGGCGTGAAAACAACAGAATAATACCAATGAGCCAGGCAACTCCATTAAAGATCGCCATGCCCCATAGGTTTTCTTTAATCAGCAGGAAAGCTGCCGGCACGAACATGAACAGGCATGACAATAACCCCGTAAAAAGAATCGCGAATAGAATACGCACCCGCCAGTAAGAAAGACTGTCTTTCTTACTGGCTGTCAACGGGGCCATCCTGTTTATGGCAAAGGTCTGAAATTTTCGGAAGGAACCTGCTTCACTTTCGATCGGTTTCATCAGAACTACCTTTCATTATAAGGCGGTCAAATGTCTGTTTTTCAGGAAAGTATGCAAAAATAAAACGGCTCATACCATTTGTCTTTGGGTTTTGTTTATGCTTTGAAATCATATGCTTGCATGAAATCGGACGATATAATAAGAGATCCGGCGTTTTCCCTGAATACTGAGCGAATACTGCGGGATTTTAATTGAGGGGCGGGCAAGAGCTGAAGAATTAATCCGGCAGTTAAGAACTTTGCGAAACTTGCGGGCAACGGTAACCGGTTTCTCATCAATTCTTCTGCATCAGGTAGGTTACTGCTTTTTCAAGACCGTCGATGGTCAGTTCATACATTGGAAAGATTTCACGGATCATGCTTATTGTGCGGGTGTAAGGCCATTCATCCGCCATCTTCGGATTCAACCAGAGTGAGTGGGAAAAAGTCTCGGCAATAAACCTGAGTCTTTCATAGCTGGGCTTCATGGTCCTTTCTTCGATATGGATAGAGCCGTCGGTAGCCATGAGTTCATAGGGGGCCATGCTTGCGTCGCCCACTATTATGAACCTGGTATCGGGATCAAGTCGGACCAAATCATCTATCTTGAACGGTTTTCTGAATCTGGGAGGATCTTCCCATATATTATCATAAATCGTGTTGTGAAAGAAAAAGGTCTTTAGCTCTTTGAACTGAGACCTTGTATAGTTGAAAATGGTCTGGACAATGTCAATATAAGGCTCCATGGACCAACCGCCGTTGTCTATGGCCAGGATAACCTTCAGGCGGTCTCTCATGCTCCTGTCAAAGATGATTTCTATCTCTCCCGCGTTTTTCATGGTCTGGTAAATGGTCTCATCGATATTGACTTCGTCTTTTGGACCCACCGGAACCATGTTTCTCAACCTCTTGAGTGCCTCCCCGATTTGTGCCTGTGTGAGGGGCCCTTCCTGGGAGTAATCGCGATATCGCCTGTCCATGGCCACCTTGACCGCGGACTTGTTTTTCGACATGCCCCCGACCCTCATGCCGCCCGGATGGTAGCCTGAATGTCCCACAGGGGATGTCCCACCTGTCCCTATCCATTTGTGTCCGCCATGGTGTTCCCCGGTCTGCTCCTTCAACCGGTCAAGAAAATACTGCAGCAATTCTTCGGGGCTCATTTTTTTAAGGGACTCTTCATCAATGCCTAAGGCATCGGCCATTTCCTTGGGATTTTTGAGCCACTCTTCGAGCATGGCGCGGGCCACTTCTGTTAATTCGAACTCCTGCGGATCCTTGAGTTCGGCCCCTTCAAAATGGTGCGCAAAGACCTGGTCGTAGAGATCAAAATATCTCTCGCTCTTTACTAAGATCGCACGGGCGGCCGTGTAAAAATCGTCAATGGAAAGGATCAATCCCATACCCAGGGCCTTTTGAAGCCTGAGAAAAGATGTGGGGGATACGGGTATTCCCACCTGTCTTAAAATATAGAAGAATTTTGTAAACATGATATCGTCGGTTGGCTCCGCACAGCGCTCCGTGCAATGTGTTTTAGATCCTCATGCGCGAAACAGAGTTCCGGGCAATGGCGTAGTCGGGGCTCTTTTTGAACAGGACACCTAAATAGGGGATATCTCCCTTGATCAGGTCCTTGACTTTGAAATCCGGGTCTGCCTTAAGGGCGCGGAGCCAGTTTAGCAGTTCCCTGGTTGCCGGCTTTTTCTCAATACCCCTGAAGTCTCTCATGCGATAAAAGGCCTTAACCGTATGATCCAGCAGATCTTTGCTGATGTCCGCAAAATGGACACGGATTATTTGTCTCATCATATCGGCCTCGGGAAATGCGATATGATGAAAATTACAGCGGCCCAAGAATGGATCGGACAGGTCCTTTTTGGCATTGGAGGTGATAATAATAACCGGCCTGCATTCGGCACTAATGGTTTTGTCTATCTCAATAATATCGAATTCCATCTGGTCCAGAACGTCCAACATATCATCCTGGAAATCCGTGTCGGCCTTGTCGATCTCATCGATCAACAGGACCACCCTTTCGTCGGAAACAAAGGACTGACCGATTTTGCCCATCTTGATATAATCTTCGATGTTGCTTACGTCCCTTGTGGAATCGCCAAATCGGCTGTCGTTAAGGCGGGTGAGGGTGTCATACTGGTAAAGGGCCTCAACGAGCTTCATACTGGATTTCACGTTCAGGACGATGAGCCTCATTTTTAAGGACTCTGCTATGGCATGGGCCAGCATGGTCTTTCCGGTTCCCGGTTCCCCTTTGAGCAGCAGGGGCATTTCCAGGGCCATTGTTATGTTGACGATTTTGGCTAATTCCTCATCTAAGATGTACTTGGAAGCGCCTGTAAATTGTGTATTGGGATTTTCTTGTGCCATATCTTCCGACATATTCTTACTCCTTGACAAAAATGGAATTTTTTTACTGAGGGCGTGAAATATCATTATCCTTGCGGCCCAATTTCATATAAGTTAATAAATTAATCACTTTCATGTGAGGGTCAAGATAAATAAATAAGAAGTTTTTGTCAAACGGGCCGTGGTAACGACTTTTTGCGAGACCATCACGGTTATTAAAGTCAACAATTATTGCGGTCTTATAGAATTATCAGGGGAGAAGCCCATGCCATTAGCCTTCGAATCCATCAGTCATGGAACAATTGCATTCGGTTTTTTTAACATCGATTCCGACATGCTTCTGCTTGACCGGTATTTTTTCTTTGCAACTGAATTCAGCACGTACATTTCAGGCATGGCCGAAAGCGATAAGGATGGGGCCTTCGAAACGATATGGCAGGTCTATCACATTGCCGATACTGAAGATATCGGGGATCTGATGGGCGCCATTCACGCCACCCGTTACACAGGCTTCATAGGCGAGACATACAGGCGGTTCCCGTTTCCTTTAAACCCCGAGGATTTCAAGCAGAAGCCGGAGGGCTACAGGAACCGGGAAATCGTGGAATCCATGATCGAAAAATATGCCGGGGCCTGCCGGATAAACGTGGCAGTTGATGAAAAAAAACAGGAAATAGGCATCGGGGCATACAGTTTTACCAGGGCCGTATTCCACCAATTGCTCAACTATGTCTGGCGCGGGGGCTATCCGAGATGGAAAGATGAAGTCAGACCGGATTATGTAATGGCCATGAAAAAGGCGGTGGAGAAAAGTGATAACAGTCTATTTGCGGGCATTGTTTTTGAGACATAAAATTCCTCAATACTGTCCAAAATAAATCGATGGTTTGATCTGTCTCTAATAGTTTCAGAAGGTCCATATCCGAAATTCATGTTTTTCATTTCAGGTTGTAACGTGAAAGCCCATTGGCAGGGGGACGGCATATCCTCTTCGGTTGGTTCGCTTCGCCGTCCATGGGCCCGCTCACTGCGGGATTTTGGCCCTTAGGCTATCCTGCCTCAAGACC
>DAOUXC010000244.1 GCA_030666795.1 Desulfobacteraceae bacterium | reverse complement strand
GGCCGGTCACCCGTTCACCCAGACCCAAAAAGTCCTGGGCTTCTTTGAGAGAAACAAACACCATAGACGCATCGTACTCGTACATGCCGGAATCAAAGACGGCGGTGACCACATACTTCCGGGTGTTTGGGGCCCGGCCCAATGGTGTCAATTTTCCCTCAGGTGAAACCAGACTCAGCATGTCGCCCGGATAGGCTCCTGTTCGTTTCGCTAGCTCAGTGCCGATAATAATCGCGGGCAATCCGTCTTTACGGTTCTCAAGAGAAGATAATGAACCCTCCTTTATCATGGGCCCGATGCTCACAACCTTTCCCGCGCTTTTCGGATCAATACCCCTTAAAATCGCACCCGACACATTACCCGAATGATTCACCATGACCTGGCTGTAAATAAAAGGCGTCAGCGCCACAACATCATCTATCTTGCGAACTTTTTCCGCCACCGACTCGTATTCCTTGAATGCCCCCCCATAGCTTAATACCAGGAGATGGGAATTGACACCCAGGATCTTGGACATCAGGTCGGCCCTGAACCCGTTCATCACGGAAAGGACAATAACCAACGCCATGACACCCACCATAACACCCAGGGCCGAGATGACCGTTATCACGGATATGAATGCCTGTTTGCGTTTGGCCTTCAGGTATCTCATTCCAAGGAATAATTCGAACATAAGTTCCTAAACCTGCTTGGTCCTCATATGGGGAAAAAGGATGACATCCCTGATAGAAGGGGAATCGGTCAACAGCATAACAACCCTGTCAATTCCAATTCCTTCTCCTGCCGTGGGCGGCATTCCGTATTCCAGGGCCGTCACATAGTCCTTGTCCATGAACTGGGCCTCTTTATCTCCCGCCTCCCTGAGCGCCACCTGCGATTCGAATCTCTCTCTCTGGTCCACAGGGTCATTCAATTCGGTAAATGCGTTTGCGATCTCTCTGCCCCCGATAAACAACTCAAACCGATCCACAATATCCGGGGTTTCATCATTGCGTCTGGAAAGTGGGGAAATTTCGGTTGGATAACCGATTATAAATGTGGGCCGGATTAAACCGGGCTCAACCAAATGATCAAAAAGTTTTGCCAGAATCTTGCCGTGGCCGTCCCTTTCTGAGAGGCTGATCTGACATTTTTCTGCAAATTCAACGGCCTGCTCCCTGCCCTTAAAAACCTCATCACTGACATCCGCCATATCTTTCAATGAATCGATAAGGGATATCCTGTTCCAGGGGGGTGAAAAATCAATGGTCTCACCTTGATATTCAATAACGTTTGTGCCGCGAATTTCCAGGAGAACATGATTAAAGAGTTCTTCCGTGAGGACCATTAGATCTTCATAAGTGGCATAGGCCATATAGAATTCAAGCATGGTGAATTCAGGATTATGCCTAATGGAAATGCCTTCATTCCTGAAATTGCGGTTGATTTCAAAAACCCTTTCCAGACCTCCTACAACCAGCCTCTTGAGATACAGTTCAGGGGCCACTCTAAGATAAAGATCCATTCCAAGGGCATTATGAAATGTCTTAAAAGGCCTGGCCGTGGCGCCGCCCGGAATCGGCTGCATCATAGGCGTTTCCACTTCAAGAAAATCTTTCTTGATAAAAAAATCCCTGATGGCCTGGATGATACGGCTCCGCAGCACGAACACCTCTTTTACATCGTCATTCGCTATCAGGTCCAGGTAACGCTGCCGGTACCTTGCTTCGACGTCCGTAAGCCCATGCCACTTTTCCGGCAACGGTCTTAGCGCCTTTGTAAGTAAAGCGATATCTTCCGCGAGGATGGTCAATTCACCGGTCCTGGTCCTGAAAAACGACCCCCTGATACCGATAAAATCACCAAGGTCCATTAGCTTAAATATTTTAAATTTATCTTCACTTATCCTGTCTTTCCTGATATATGCCTGAATGCGGCCGGTTCCGTCTTTTATGTGAATAAAAGAGGCCTTTCCGAAATCACGCAACGCCATGATCCTTCCTGCCATTGCGTATGATTTGCTTTCCTTTTCAACGGTCTCTGCGTCCATGTTTCCGAAACGTTCAACCGCCTCGCCTGCCGTGATATCGGAGCGATATCCCGCCGGATAAATGTTAATCCCCATGGATTTTAGTTTTTGGCCTTTTTTTATTCTTTCCTCAATGACCGAGCTTGTCTTTTCCATATTTTAACTAAGCCTGTCCGCCTTTCAACCATCTTTGCACTTTCAATAAACAAACGTAATCATTTAATCCAATTGGCATTTATAGTCAAGGCAAAAGGAAGATTCGTAATGGACTATATTCTTGAAGTATCTTCTCAATTTTTGCGAGGACCCTTATTTATACGGAGATTTCTTGAACATCGAGCGGCGTACCGCTACAAGGATTCACCGGGAGAACGACGGGTAAGTGCATAAGGTGCTGGCGGGGTGAAAGGCAAAAAACACGAGATCAATCGGAAGGGAAGCCTGAAGTGATGTATTCCCGGAATTCGTTTTCAACGAAGGTTAAGTGACGCCCGGCTTCCCTGGATGCCTGATCGGGGTTTCGGCTTTTGATGGCCTGGAAGATGCGCATGTGCTGTTCGGCAATGTATCGCTTGTTTTCTCTTTTCATGAAAATATGTTCCCTGGTCATCTTCTGGGTGCTCCAGAGCATATTGTAACAGGAAGCGGTCAGGTGGGAAAGGATGATATTGTGGGCGGCAAGGGCGATGGCAATATGAAAGTCGGCGTCGGTCTTTGCATCATCTCTGTTCTCCCTGAGGTTTTCCTGGTCCCGAGCGACAATTTGTTCAATTCGTTCGATGTCTGATTCCGTTGCCTTTTCTGCGGCGTTAAAAGCGGCCCAACTTTCCATGGCCCTTCGGATATCCAGGAGTTCAAAGAATTTTTCCTGGTCATCGGCAATGAGCTGACTCAGTGGGTCTTCAACAGGCTTTTCGGTGAGGGACTTGACAATTATTTTGCTTCTCGGCCGGATTTCCACAAAACCCATGGCCTGGAGCGCATTGAGGGCCTCCCGGAGCGGTGGTCTGCTGACGCCTATGGACTCGGCCAATTCGCGCTCAGAGGGCAGTTCGTCGCCGGGCTTGAGTTTGCCGTTGCTCAAAAGCCGTTTAAATTGTTCAATAATCTCATCGGAAATTTTCTTGGGTGAGATTCTCTGAAACATGGAAAACTCCTGCCATCAGGATCTATTATAAACTGGTAATACCATTTCTATTTTGCAGGCGCAAGGGTTTTTAACCTTTAACCAACTATTTTTTCCTTGACAGTTTATCTTAGACTTGGATATTGGTAATACCAGTTTGCCAGTGTATTTTTATCTGATAAACGGCCGGTCTATTTGATTTAGATAAACCCCGCAATGGAGATAAATCAATGAAGGCTCAGTTGTTGTATGGCGAAAATACTACGGACCTTACTCTCCCGGACTCGGTGAACCTTCTGGAAATGAGGTCCCTACCCCCGATACCGGATCCGGTGAAGGCGGTTCGGGAGGCCATTGCCGAGCCCATTGCAAGCCCACCCCTGAATGAAATCGCACAGGGAAGGAAAAATGCCTGTGTGGTCATTTCCGACTTCACGCGTCCCGTGCCCAACAAAATCATCCTCCCCCCGCTGCTCAAAGAGATCGAACAGAGCGGGATCAACCGAGAAAATATCACAATCCTGATAGCCACGGGCATGCACCGGCCGAATCTGGGCAAAGAACTCGAATACCTTGTGGGCCGTGAAATCGTGGACAATTATACCATAGTAAACCACTATTGCCGAAAATCGGACGAATACAGAAAAGTTGATGAAATAGATGGTGCGCCCATAGAAGTCAATAAATACTATCTTGATGCGGACTTGAAGATCCTTACGGGTCTTATCGAGCCTCACTTTTACGCAGCATACTCCGGCGGCGGAAAGGCCATTCTGCCCGGGATCTCCAGCTTTGAGACCATGAAGTTCATGCACTCCTACAAAATGATAGACCACCCGAATGTGACCAATTGTATCCTGGAGGCGAATCCCTTCCACGAGTATGTGGTTCGGGTAACGGAATTGGTCGGAGCGGATTTTATCCTGAACGTGGTCATCAATAAAGACAGAAAGATAGCAGGAGTCTTTGCGGGGCATTACAACCATGCCCATTTAGCCGGGTGTGACATGGTTTACGGGCATTCCGTGGTCCCAGTGGATCAACCGTTTGATTTGATCATTACGTCAGGAGGGGGATATCCCTTGGATGCCACCTTTTACCAGATCAGCAAGGCCCTGATCTGCGCAAAGGATATCTTAAAAAAAGGAGGCGCGATAGTCGTTTCCTGTGAATGCAGGGAAGGAATAGGTGGTCCTGAGTTTTGCGAGATCCTTCGATCCGGATGCAGCCCTCAGGAATTCTTTACCGGCTATTGCGACCCGAAAGACTTTGTGATAGATCAATGGTGCGCCCAGAATATTTATCAGGCCATGGATCATGCAGGCAGGGTCTATGTTCACGCTCCCCGTCTTTCCAAAGAAGACCTGGAAAAAATGGGGATCACCAAGATCGAAAATCTGCAGGAAACCGTCAGCAGGCTGCTTGAAGATAATGACAATGTAGCCGTTATACCGGACGGACCATATGTAGTAGGTAGATTGCAGTGAAAAGGAATTCCGGCAACTCGGTTGCCTGGATCCGGAATTCAGGGCAAGGCGGCCATATCGGCGGAATTTGTAACAAGACCGGTATTTTATCATTGCAATAACAGTCTGTGTTTGCAATAGTATTGATGTGACACGATCAAAAAATAAACATGCCAAATAAGGGTTTAGTGAGTTGAAGCCTGCCTGGTGCGAAATTTGTAGGTTATGGGTCTAATGATACCTTTTTCGGTCAAAAACCAGGTCCGGGCCGGTTATAAAAGCCATCAAAATCAAAACACCAATTAATCAGGAAGGAGGTGACAAGATTAGCGGATAAGGCAAAGGTTTTGTGATAAAATCTAAGGTGTAAACCTCAAGATTATGGAGGAAAAAATGAAAAAGATAACACTTCTCGCTATTGTATGTTCCATAACCCTGGTTTTCGCATTTGGATCCACAGCTATCTCTGCGGACAAGATAAAATGGAGAATGGGAAGCACCTGGACACCCGCAATAAATCTCTACAAGGGTGACAAGGTAATGATCGAGCATGTCAAGGAGATGACGGGCGGCAAGTTTGACATAAAATGGTTCCCTTCCGGTTCGCTGATGAAGGCATTTGAATACTTTGATGCCTGCAGTAAGGGAGTAGTGCAAATGGCCGGTGATTGGCCCAGTTACTGGGCAAGCAAGGATCCTGCCTTTGATTTTTTAGGATCATTTCCCTTTGGCTTTGACAACGTTGACTATATCACCTGGATGTACGATTTCGGCGGGCTTGACATGATGCAGGAGCTTTACGGGAAGTACGGCATGACTTACTTCTCCCTGGGCGCGACCCCCATGGAATCCGGGTTTCGTACCACAGCAAAAGCCGGCGCAATTAAGACGATCGCGGACTATGAAGGTAAAAAGCTGAGGACCCCTTCCAGAGCAACCATCTGGATCATGCAACAGATCGGCGGCTCACCCATCAAGATGCCCGGTGGTGAAATATACCTTGCTGTAGAGAGAGGGGCCATAGATGGCGCCGAATTCAGCAGCCCCGGGGTTGACTGGGAAATGGGCTTTGCAGAGATTACAAAATACTGGAGCGTCCCCTGCTGGTTCCAACCTTCTTCACAACTCGGGACAATGGTAAACCTGAAGGCATATAATTCCCTTTCCAAAGAATACCAGGCCATCCTCAAATACGGATGCCAGGCAGCAGCAATGCAAGCCACGGCCTTTTATGAAGGATCGTCCGGTAGGGCAATTGAGAAGTTCATTGAAAAAGGGACTAAAATCGTCAAACTGGAAGAAGAAGGCTTGAAAAAGCTGGAGGATCTGGCTGGCCAGT
>DAOUXC010000283.1 GCA_030666795.1 Desulfobacteraceae bacterium | reverse complement strand
GTTCGTCATTCACGGCAGTTACCGTGATAGTCACCGTCGCCTCATTCGAGAGTGTGCCCCCGTTATCTTCCACCGTGTACTTGAAGGTATCGATTCCGTTAAAATCCGGGTTCGGGGTGTAGGTAACATTACCGCTGATCGGATGCACACTGGTTCCCCCATTGGCTGGGCCGCTGGTCACCGTCACCGTTGTTTCGTCGATGCTACCGTCCGGGTCCGTATCGTTTCCCTTCACATTGACGGCAGGGGCTGAGTCTTCGCTGGTGGTAACGCTGTCGTCGTTGGCAGTCGGGGGTGAATTTGTAAAATAAGCCCTGAATTCGACTACATATGTGTCGGGAGGTGCCACGGTGCAGGTCACAGTATCGCTAATCCCCCAGAGACTCTCAGGTTGAACACTGGCGGGAGGTGCTGTAATCTCATAGGTCCATTTGTCGAACGTCCATCCTGCATCCGGTACCGCTTTTACGTCTACCCAGCAAGCCGGGCTAGTAGGAGTCTGGGTGGTAGAACCGCCGCTGAGAGAGCCATCGCCGCTCTGGACCGCGAAGTTTGTTGTGTAGGCCATTGCCGCGCCGCTGAAAGCGAAGAGACTGACGAGGACAACAGCCACCACGGTGCTGAGCCGATATGCCCATGTCCTATCCTTGGGAACCGATCGTCTATGATGAGTATGCATGTGTTTGGATATCATGGTATTTTCTCCTCGATAGAGGTCCTCGGTTTAAATCTCAAAACTCGTTTGCATTCCCATCAGAGAAACCGAATCCCTTCTCAGGCCGAACCTTTTTATATCCGGGCGACTGCCCGATTTATGCGCCCTGCGCGTTTTGCCCTAAAATCTTCGCCGGTATCCGATCACGGCCGCCGAAGATCTCTCTATGCCTGCTTCATTAAAAAGCCGGCCCTCTCCGATCATTTACATCCAAGGTTGCGGATGAGTTTGCTCACCTTGGCCGACAGCTCTCCGGCCGCATCCCCTTGCACGTGGGATTCTATTTTTCTGGAAATGGCGTCGAATCTCCCGCAGGCCTGTTTTTTGTCTTTGGCTCTGAGCATATTTTCGGTTGATCTGATCATGTTTCGAAGCGCATTTAACCGTTGTTCGGCTGATTTTCCCTTGCCCTTTCCTTCCAGCCGCCCGGTATCGACGGCGTTGTCAAAAAAATTAAGAATGCCCTTTACGTCTTGAGGTGCCTGCGCCTCTACTCCCGTGCCCGTCAGATAGATGAATCCCTTGATCCACAAGTTGTCGGTGGTAATTATTAGGGTATCGCCAGCCGGGCCCAAGACCGTCGGGGAATAGGCCACTTCGATGCCCACCGACTCGTTTGGACTAAGGTGGATGCCGCCTTCGGGCAGGGTCGTTTTGATGCTGAACTCGCTGGAATCGCCCTTATCGAGTCCCAACGCGGTTAACGTGATCTCATTCGTAGAAGAGGCGGTAATCTGGACTATCATAACGTTTGTCTCCCCCAGCGGCACATCGCCGAAGTCTCCGTACACTACGAATGCGAACGTGGTTGTGCCCCCGAAAAAAAGGGACGCGGCACCGAGAAACATTAAAAAGACAACAGTCGTCATAAATTTTCTAAAAGCAAACATTTTTTCTACCTCCTAACGGAAAAGGGGGGAAGGGGTCAGCCCTTGACATAGGACATATCCTTTATAATCCTTTAACCCTTCATTTTTTAGAGCGGCGTAGCCGTGTTTAATAAATCGCGAAAGCGATTTTATTACAATAAAGCAAAAGCAGTGCCAAACAACATGATATGGTAAAAGACCGAATTTAACTCCCCGTTATTGTTAAGCAATGGCCTTTGAGGCCGTTGCAGTGCAGATTTTGGGATTTGAGTTTTGTGTAAAGTTTTCTATCAATCGTAAAACGATATTACACTAACGGAAAAGGGGTCAGCCCTTGACATCGGACAGATTGGTTTTCATCCTTTTCACATATTCCGGAATAAACTCACGAATCTGAATCGCTATGTGAAGATATCGTTCCACAAAGGCACGATCGCGATTGTTCTTTTCGTATATTTCCCAGGTTATATCGTGTGCATCACGGAGCGCATCAATACATTCCCTGAGTTTTTCGAGCTTCCTTAATATAACGTCCCCATTAACCATTAAGATAAGCCCTCCTGAGCCTTCGATTATAATCCGTGTCCAAGTACTCATTTATTGATTTTGCTCTGAATATATATGCAAAATCCGTTTCATCATGATAAAGAACTCTCCCATACTTATAAATTTGATGCCGCAGGAATGGTCCGCTCCTTTTCATGTCAACCAGATCAACATCTTTCTTAAGTAGATTCGAGATTTCCGTCTCCATATTGATTCTTGTAAAACCATCCACATCCTCATTAAATAACACGCCCAGATCAATATCGCTTCTTGATCTCTCATGTCCTGATGCGTGTGATCCGAAAATATATATTGCGGAAATCACGGGATATGCCTTGGCAAAAGCCTCTATCCTGACTATTTGGTCTTTATCGAGCATCTTTCTTAGAAAAACGGAAAAGGGGTCAGCGTTATTTCCGGATGGCCACTAATATGCCTTTCTGTACCCCAACTTAATCATGCTCATGCTGTTGTTTTCATCAGCGCGACCATAAATTGTATAAGAGTGTATCTTTGCTTTCATCAAATCCAGGGACTCCCCGGTATCGCTCACACCCTCGTAATCTGCCGTGTATTTAGCATTAATATTTGGAGCTGATATCAGTATATGTGTCGGCGGCGTGTTGTCGCCCCAGTTGCCCTCGTTATAGTCAAGTATCCACGACTCGGAAGAGTCATCGCCCATGGGGGTGGATTCCAGAACCTGCGCGCATTGCATTGCCGCTGCCTCTGCATTATAAAAGGTCTCTTTATGGACCTTTTCGTTTCCGGCGATCTGGGTTTCGATCTCCGTAGTCGTTGTTACGGCTATACCCAAAAGAGTGAGTACAACCAGAATAATCAAGGCTACAACTAACACCGAACCGTCTTCATCCTTTAACCCGCGGTTTTGCTTCATCATCTTCACCTTTCTTTCAACTTATAAAATAGCTACGCGATTTTATGTAACGCCTGCCTGTGCGGGCATGCCGCACGCAGACAGGCCGCTCCAAAACAAGAGAAATTTTTAGCATGCACAAAGTCATACATCCACTTTGACGCATGTAAGTTCGATTGTCCTTCCCACCCCTTTTTCCGAATGTAGAGCTTTTACTGTTATGCGCTTCGCCCCCGCTATAGGGCTGTCAACGTCCACATCGTAAGTAACTGAAACGTTAAGGGCCTGATGGTTTGTCGCCGTGACGGGATCTGCCTGATCGTCTCCTTCCTGCAGGAGGGTGTCATCATAAGGGAGGGACAGCAGATATTCGAGTCTGTCCTGGGCAAGGGTCGCGGCCTGTGTTGTGCGATAGGCAAAGAAGTTACCCTGAATGGCGGCCGTCTGCATGGAAGCGACGGCCAGAAGACCAACGGTCAAAATGGAGATAGCGATAATTACTTCTATTAGGGTAAAGCCCCCTTCTCTGATTTTTTGCCCCGTACTTTGGTCAGCTCCCATGATCCTTCCTCCTAAAGCCCCATGTTTCGGCATTTGATATTGGTCGTAAAGCTCCGGGTGCGAGCATTATCCTCTGTCGCAACTTCAAGGGTTATCTCAACCGAACGCACGGCAGATGCGCTTGCCGTGACATTGTTATCTCCATCTAAATAAACAAAATTCAGGGAATTAATGTTTTCTGCTATAAGATTACCGTTCCTTCGTAGTTCAGTGCCACTTAAGACGTATGTTATGTCTTCATTTCCACCCGAAATCTGCCCATACGCCCCACCTGTTTTTTCTATATCCAATGTAAAGTGGAAAGATGAACTGCTTATGTCCCAAACTGTAAAGTCGACGGCCTTACCCGTTGGATCACAGCCCGCCATTCTGATCTCCCTCTCCATAAATAACATGGCCGCACGGAGGTTCTGCTGCATGACAGCGATCTGTTCCTGTGCCATGTACGATTTCTGCTGTGAGTAGTAAACCGAATAGACGCCGGCCATAACGATGCCTGATATGGCCATGGCCACCAGAAGTTCCACAAGCGTAAAACCGTGCTCGTTTACCCTTTTTAATCTTTTGTTTCTCATGGGCTTTGTTCCTCTATTCCCAGGCAGAGCCGGACCACTTTCGCAAGCGGATAACCCCGCTGCTCTGGGTTCCTATACCATAAGTGGTATTTTTGCCATTTTCGATATAGACATAGCCTGCAGTGCATGTTCCCCTGGAGTTAAATATCGCAACATCAGTAGGAGAGGAATAAGTGATATCGTCTGCCGGTGGAGATCCATTCCCTGGGATGTCATCAGTTGCGTTCCCATGACCATAATCGGCATTCCCCTCATATTTCGACTGTAGATCGACGATGCTTCCTTCGATGTCACATCCATTCGTCCAATCACCGTCCCCGCCATCACCAGAACAGATGCTATAACTCTTACCGGCGTGGTCAAAAACAACGGCCCAAGTGCTATTGCTTTTTATGGCGCCTATTTTTGCCTTCTGCATGTTTGAATAAAGATCCCTGGCCGCCACTTTCAGTCTGTAATTCGGCAGCCACGTGCTAAAGGCCGGAATGGCAATAGCGGCCATTATGCCAAGAATGGCAATCACGACCATAAGTTCTATTATTGTAAAGCCCGAGTCCCTATTACCATCCACCTGGATAATTTTCATAACACGCTCCTTTATAGAATCCCGATAAAGTCGGGATTCTATATAGCGACCCACTTTGCGGGATTCAAAAAAAGAAATTCCATACCAGACATTTATTCTACCGTGATTGAAACCAGATAGGCGGCAGAATATGGTTCATCCGGTTAATGAGTACGCCTCAAGACGACACATGATTCCGGAGTTGAAGGTTGAAGCGGTCTTTTCGCAGTGACTGCTGGAAGGCTTTCGTGATTTCAGGCTGTTATGGGATGGGGGACCCCCTGGCTCCGACGCTCCGAAGGAGC
>DAOUXC010000223.1 GCA_030666795.1 Desulfobacteraceae bacterium | reverse complement strand
TTGCACTGGCTCAAAAATAATTGCGGAATAGTCAGATCTTCCGTTATCTTTATACTTTCCTCAGCCATTTTATCTCCTCGATATATAAAGGTCTTCTGCGCCTAAATATGCCTTGACAACCTCAGGGTTCTTGCCGACCTCTTCAGGGGTCCCATCGGCAATGACATTACCGAAATTAAGGACAAGGACATGGTGGGAGATATCCATGACTACCCCCATATCGTGCTCAACCAGTATACAGGTTGTCTTCCAGTGTTCCTCTTCATTGATGTCGAGAATAAACCTGGCCATGTCCTCAACTTCTTCAAGGTTCAAGCCGGCCATGGGTTCATCTAAAAGGATTATCTCGGGTCTGAGCGCCAAGGCCCTACCAAGCTCAACCCTTTTTTGCAATCCATAGGGAAGCATATGGGCCACATGATCGCGGATACTCTCTATCTCCAGGAGGTCTATAATCTCCTCTTCAATAAAATTCCGCTCTCTTATTTCCTCATTTTTTGTCTTGCCCACATAAATGGAGCCGCTCAGGATGCCCGATTTGAGATGTATGTGGGAGCCCATCCTGATATTATCAAGCACGGTCATACCACCATATAACTCCAACTTCTGGAATGTCCTGCCGACTCCGAGCTCTGCCCTCTTATGAGGAGAAAGGCTGTTGATCTTCTGGCCTTTGAAATAGATATCTCCCTTCTGTGGGCGGTAAAGACCATTGATGCAGTTCATCATCACCGTCTTACCCGCACCATTCGGGCCGATAATCGAGTGAATCTCACCCTTCTTTACTTCCATGCTCACGCCGGCCAGTGCTTCCACCTTACCGAATGACATATGGATGTCATCGATTTTTAAGATGGTATCGCCTTCCTTTAAATCCCCCGCTTGAACCATCCTGCTGGCCTCCATTTTGTATTATATTGTGGTTTGTCTTAGATGTTTGTTATCATAGTTTAGATGAGAAAAAATGGTTGGTTAAAATAGGTTTCCTTAGCAACATGTATCGAACGCGAATATAGCTTTACTCGCATGTGAAATTTTTGTCAACCAGTTTTGACAAGAAATATTTCATAAAAAAACAATGCGCTTATAACCGCTTGAAAGTACCCAACCCCAGGTACTTCCATGGCTATAATAACACTATCTTTGATAACCTCGTAAAAAATCTCTTCGCGCCTTTTTCCTCGGCGAAGGAGGCTACCCCTCCCACGCCATTTGAAGTGAATTCAGACGGTCCCACCCTCTCCGAGGCATAGGCTCTTCGAGCCGGAAGCCCGTCCAAGGCCGGGGCTTAACCGCCCCTGGAATATTGATGGACTTTTTATGGGTCCATCATATTTCGGTTAAAAAAGCCGGGTCTTATCTCTGGAATAAAATTTTTGTGACACTGGTCCAGAAAATAATCATCCGTCATGCCGGCAATGAAATCCCTTACAATTCCCGGGGTCGGTATTTTTTCCCTGTATACTTGTGACATTCCATCCAAAAACTGCCTGTAAATATCAGAATCCTCATTTCCTGTTTCAAGGTCCCTGAGATATGCCTCGAACAGCAATTCAAACATCAATTTGACCTTGGATATCTGTTCTTTGACCTTGCTATTCATATAAATAAGGTCATGGTTAAACGACTTCAGCCGTCTGAGCGCCTCTCCCACCTCCCTGCTGAAACACACATGGCGCTTGTCCAGGCTGTTTGCAATAAGGTCCTCCACAAGGCAGTAGACGATTTTTCCATTGGTATCTCCTAAAATTTCGGAGCACTCTTTCGGGATGTCTTCACGCTTAATCAGGCCTAACCTGATGGCATCTTCAATATCCCGGCCAATATAGCTTATGGTATCGGCCATTCGGACCACACACCCCTCTAAAGTCATTGGCCGGATATCAATGGAGGGATCCTCCTCTTTACGTGCCATTTCATCGTCTAATTTTTCAAAATTTTTGCCTTTTTGGGGATTTAATGCCTGTGAATGCAGTTCCCCGTCATGACAAAGTATCCCATCCAGAACCTGCAATGAAAGGTTCCAGCCCCTCCCTTTCCTCTCTATATCCTGTAAGAATCTTACACCCTGTATGTTATGAAGACAATGACCCACTTTATGTGCCTGACACAGGGCGGAAAGAAACCTTTCGCCGTCGTGCCCGAACGGAGTGTGTCCGATATCATGCCCCAGCGCAATGGCCTCAATCAAATCCTCATTAAGTCTGAGAAGACGACCAACGGTTCTTGCAATTTTTGAAACAAGTTGTACATGCAATACCCTGTGCGTGATATGATCGTTTTTTATCAGATAAAAGACCTGTGTCTTGTCAATATAACGGGAGTATGCCAGAGAGTGGAGAATGCGATCCGTATCAACAGAAAAATTTTGTCTGTGTCCCTTATCTATTTCAACCTCTTCTCTTCTCCTAACTGCATGACGACTAAAACAGGCCCATGACGAAAGCCTCTCTTCCTCCCTTCCATCAAGTTCCTTCTTTATCCCTACCAAAAGCTCGCTTTTTTTCACTCGCCAGGGCCCTCCCCTTTCTGATCGCCTTTAAAATAAACCTTTTTCAACTCATTTAAAACAACTTTTCCTCTTTTTGAAATAACCTGGTGTGCCTTTTCAGCTACATAACGGGATTCATTTTCCAGTTGATGCTCTATGGGAACCGGTTTTCCCTCCTTTTTGTATTTCCAGCGCAAGATGGACCGTGCAACCTTGTTCTCAGCATCACGGGCCAGTCTTTTTACGTTTTTCTTGATTTGTTCATCCATTTCGGTTTGCCCCTTTATTTTCTTTTTTACTTGAAAAATAAAAACAGCGATGTTAAATAAATTCGTTTATGAATTTTGAGTTCTTATTGCGGCAGACGCATATTTTGTGGACTGAGGCCGTCTTTTCGTTTTAGCCGAAGGTTTTTGATGTCTGTCCACTTGACAGCTATTTTAAATATATCAGGCTAAGCCGGTAAGCTCAAGGTAGAAAAAGAGGTAAAAAACGCACGTTCAGAAGATTGCCCGGTGCCCTGTATGCCGCGGGGTGCAAGACATTCTGAGCGGAGGATAAACCGTGGCAAAGAGACCCAACCGGGTTCTCAAAAAGAAGGAGGATTGCATGGCAGTTGTAAACATGAAAGAGCTTTTGGAAGCGGGCGTCCATTTCGGACATCAGACAAGGCGTTGGAATCCCAAGATGAAACCATACATATTTGGGGCTCGCAACGGGATACACATTATTGACCTTCAAAAAACGGTCCGGCTCTTCAAAACCACCTATGAATTCATTGTGAAAACGGTTTCTGAAGGATATTCGATCTTATTCGTGGGCACTAAAAAGCAGGGCCATGATTCTATTGTAGAGGAAAGTGAACGTTGTGGAATGTTTTATGTGGTCAACCGATGGCTTGGAGGCACGATGACCAACTTCCAGACCATTAGAAGGAGTATTGCCCGTCTCAAGGAACTTGAGGCAATGAAAAGTGACGGCTCCATCAATCGATATACAAAAAAAGAGATTTTGCAGATGGAGAAAGAACTGATAAAGTTGGAAAAGAATTTGGGTGGCATCAAGGATATGGACGAACTGCCGGGGGCTGTTTTTGTTGTGGATCCCAAAAGAGAAAAAATCGCTGTCCAGGAAGCCCGGAAGTTAGGGATTCCCGTCGTGGCCATAGCTGATTCCAACTGCGATCCTGACGAAATTGATTTTATCCTCCCCGGGAATGATGATGCCATCCGGGCCATAAGACTCATATGCTCCAAGATTGCAGATGCATGTATTGAAGGTCACAATCTGGCCGAGGAGCGGTTAAAAGCGGAGGCGGAATTACGCAAAAAACAGGAAGCAGTCGAAGCAGAGGCTCCCGTGTCCTCGGAAAGTGAAGAGGGTGGACCCGAGGTCATCGTTCTCCCCAAAGAAGAAGGAACGAAAGCAGAAGAGAAAGCCGAGACCGAGGATAAAACGGAACCGGAAGAAAACGTGGAAACCGCAAAACCGGAAATCGTTGAAGAGAGTTGATCGCGCTGGAACAATAAGGGATTGTCGAATGACAATCATCAATCCAAAAGGGGGGTATATTTGAATTGGCAATTACTACTTCGCAAATAAAGGAATTAAGAGAAAAAACCGGTGTCGGCATCATGGACTGCAAGGCGGCCCTTAATGAAAGCGATGGCGACATTGAAAAGGCCATTGAATATTTAAGGAAAAAGGGGATTGCAACTGCCAAAAAGCGTGGGGGCCGAGTCACATCACAAGGCCAGGTCCAGTCTTATATCCATGCCGGAGGCAAGATCGGGGTGCTTTTGGAAGTCAATTGTGAAACCGATTTTTCAGGCAAAACAGAAAATTTTACGGCTTTCGTTAAAGATATTGCAATGCAGATTGCAGCGACCAATCCCATTGCCATTGATCGAGAAAAGGTCCCGGAAGATACCCTGGAAAAGGAAAAGGATATTTACGCCACCCAGGCAAGAGAATCGGGCAAACCGGATAATATTATAGACAAAATTGTTGAAGGGAAGCTCAAAAAGTTTTTTTCGGAGGCATGTCTCCTGGAGCAACCCTTTGTCAAAAACCCGGACATCACAGTCCAGGACTTGTTGAATGATCTGGTGGCCAAGACAGGTGAAAACATTGTGATCAGGCGATTCGCCCGGTTTCAATTGGGAGATGCTGATGCCTGATATCAGCCCCCGCTTCAAGCGGATACTGCTGAAATTGAGTGGGGAGGCCCTTATGGGGAATCAATCCTTTGGGATTGATTCCACAGTACTTCAAAATGTGGCCGCTGAAATTTCAGTTATTCATGAGCTTGGTGTTGAAGTGGGGATTGTCATCGGGGGTGGAAATATATTCAGGGGTCTTCGATCGGACGCCTTCGGCGTAGGACGCGTTGCGGGTGACCACATGGGAATGTTGGCAACCGTCATAAACTCCATTGCATTAGGTGAGGCACTTGGAAGGATTGGATGCGAAACAAGGATCATGACCGCCATTGACATGATTAAAATTGCCGAACCTTATATAAGGGGGCGTGCGGTAACCCACCTTTCAAAAAATCGCATTGTCCTTTTTGGGGCCGGAACAGGAAACCCCTATTTCACGACAGATACTGCCGCGGCCTTACGGGCAATGGAAATAGATGCCGATGTCCTCTTAAAGGCAACAAAAGTTGATGGCGTTTATGATGATGACCCTGAAACAACGCCCGACGCTAAATATTTTGACAGGCTAACATACAGCGAGGCCCTCAAAAGGAACCTGAAGGTAATGGACCTGACAGCAATATCCTTAGCCATGGGCCAGGAATTACCTATTATCGTTTTTAACCTCAGGAAAAAGGGCAATATCAAGAACATTATTTCTGGAGACCGTATCGGTACCCTAATCACAGGAGAAGGGTCATGAAAGAAGAAATCCTTTCCGAACTACGCGAAAAGATGACAAATACCGGGGAAGCCCTCAAGAGAGATTTCAAAAAAATAAGGACAGGTCGAGCCTCCACGGCGCTACTGGAAGGCATAAGGGTAGATTGCTATGAAACTCAAATGCCCCTTGATCAGGTCGCCTCTATCTCCGTGCCCGAAAGCCGCCTCATGACCATACAGCCTTGGGACCAATCCATAATCGGAAATATAGAAAAGGGAATCCTCAAATCCGAATTAGGACTGACGCCAATGAATGACGGCAAGATTATCAGGATATCCATACCACCGCTTACCGAGGAAAGAAGAAAGGAACTGGCCAAATTGGCCAAAAAGATGGGGGAGGAAAGCAAAATTTCCATCCGTAACCACAGGCGGGAAGCCAATGAGATGTTTAAGGATTTGAAAAACGAAAAAGAAATTTCCGAAGACGAATTTCACACGTCCCAGGATGATGTGCAAAAAATAACAGACGAATTTATTAAGAAAATAGATGAAATCACCGGCCAAAAGGAAAAAGAGATTATTGAATTTTAGTAAAAATCATGGCCCATCGAAGATCCCGTCAAACGGGGGAGGACTTGGCTTAGGTTTTACCCCATAGAGGTTTGACGGTTTTCGTTATTCGGTTGCGGGGTTTTTATCCGCCACCCTACTTTGGCGGATTTACCGAAAACCGCATTACGAATACCGATACGAACGTCGCGACCGCAACCGTGTGCCGTATAACATAAAGTCTCCTGAAATCATCAAAGCAAAGCCCATTAACTCTGACCCCGTCCGGAGGACGGCGTTTTCCAAGTCCCAACAAACCTATGCCAAACATTGATCCAAAAAATTTGCCCGAACATGTTGCCATTATCATGGACGGCAATGGCAGGTGGGCCAAAAAAAGGGGCATAAACAGGGTCCGCGGGCATCAAAAGGGTGCGGACACGGT
>DAOUXC010000066.1 GCA_030666795.1 Desulfobacteraceae bacterium | reverse complement strand
GTAAAATATCAGCTTCCCCCTTTATAAAGGGGGATTGAGGGGGATTTTTTTACGATGTTCCTGATCAAATGCGAATTGTTGAATGCCCACACCAATATCTATTCCTTTTTAACCAAAACATCTTCCATCATAAGATACTGAAGGTCGGAACCGAAGAACATATTGAGTGCGTCGTCAGGTGTGCATACTATTGGTTCTCCCCTGCGGTTCAGGGAAGTATTAAGCACTACCGCGTTGCCGGTAATTTTTTCCAGTTCTTCGATCAACTCGTAGTAACGAGGATTGGTCTCCCTTTCCACAACCTGCGCACGGCTTGTGCCGTCATGATGGACCACTTCGGGTATACGATGCTTCCAATCTTCCGCCACATCAAAAGTAAAGGTCATATAAGGGGCCGGGTGGTCGGTTTGCAGGATATCTTTTGCTACCTTATCCAGGATACTGGGACAAAAGGGTCGCCAGCGCTCGCGATACTTGATTTGCTCGTTAATGCGATCAGAGATACCTTTCACGTCAGGGCAGCCTAAAATGCTCCGACAGCCCAGGGCACGAGGCCCGAATTCCATACGCCCCTGGAACCAGGCTAAGGGGTTTCCATCTGCCACGATTTTTGCGCCCCGTTGGGACGCATTATCCACAACCTCCCATTTAGGCTTTTCAGGACGTTGTTTGCACGCTTCAATACATTCGTCGGTTGTGTATGAGGGACCGAGATAGACATGCCTGAGTTTTTCTATCTCGATACCCATTCGGGTTGCAGCATAGGACGCCGCGCCCACCGCGGTTCCTGCATCACTTGCAGCGGGCTGTACAAAGAGTTTCTCAACATACGGTAGGGCGATAATTCGCTGGTTCAGTTTTACGTTTAGGGCGCTTCCGCCTGAAAAACACAACTTTCCGGTTTTCCGCAGGATATCGCCCAGGTAATAATCCAGGAGCTTCAGAGAAATTTCTTCGAAAAGACTCTGCATGCTGGCAGCATAATGGATATAAGGCTCGTCGGCGCTGTCGTCGGTCCGCCTCGGACCCAGCCAGTCAACAAGCTTTGGACTGAAGTAGAAACCGACGCCGTGTTCCTTGTAACGTCTGAGCCCGATCGTGTTTACCAGACCGGTATTCACGTTGATATTTTTTCCATTAAAGTCAATCAGTGAAGACAGGTCAAATCTGGCAGGGTCTCCATAGGGAGCCATTCCCATAACCTTGTATTCGCCGTCGAGCATCTCAAAGCCCAAATACTCGGTTATGGCACCGTAAAGACCTCCCAATGAATCTGGATCATAGAATTCCTTGATTTTGTAGATCTTGCCGTTTTCCCCGTAACCGAAAAAGGTGGTAGCATATTCACCCTTGCCGTCTATTCCTAAGATGGCGGTTTTTTCCTTGAAACCGCTTAAATGGTATGCACTGCTGGCATGGGCAAGATGATGTTCTACGGGAACGAATTTGATCTTATCCCAATGAACGCCTAATCGCTCCAATACTTTTTTTACGCGGCGAACATTCCGCCTGTAGCGGCGGTTCCCGTTAAAGAGGGCATCCAGGGCGCGATCAGGCGCATACCAGTAACGTCTTGCATAATGCCAGCGGGCAGGGGTCAGCAAACTGATCTGCGCATAGGGAAAGGCAACAACATCTACCTGGTCCGGCTTAATACCTGCGTATTCTATACAGAATTTAGCCGACTCAAAGGGCAGTTGGTTCTTGGCATGCTTTTCACGGATGAATCTTTCTTCCTCTGCCGCGGCAACCAGTTCACCATCTACATATAATGCTGCCGATGGATCGTGTGTCAGTGCACCGGAAAGGCCTAATGTAATGAGTGGCATGTTGTTTTAAGGTCCCTTTTTATTTTTTAGCACTTCAAATCTTTGAAACGTGTAATGATACCTTTTGTTTCATTCCAAGACTCCCTCGCCATTCACCCGAGAAAAGGCATTATTACTCGTTCAGGCAATGGGGGTCACGCTTAAACGACTAACTTACTGCTATAATTTATATTAGGGCTCAAAGATACAATCTTTTGAGTTCTTCACGAAATATGTTCTCTATTTCCGGCAGGTCAGCCCAGTTTCGCATGAAGCGATCAAGGTCCCGTGTAAAGGCCCGGCGGAATAATTTTTTGGACAGGTGTTCACGCATGGAATCCAGGTCTGTAATATATAATTCGCTGCCTGCAATGATATAGTTTGTGGCCTTTGAATCACCGTGACTGATGGATGAGCCTGCCAACAATCGGAACAGTTGGCCAAACAATGTCACAATGCCTTTCGGCTTGATTTCGTTTCTACTGTCCGAATGGAATAAACTGTAGGCATCAATACCGTCCACGTATTCGCTTATAAAGTATGCCGTGGACCTGAAAGGCCCCAAACGCCTTTCGACTAAGGCTATGGGTCTGGGTGTCGGGATCCCAAGAGACGCCAACCGGTGGGCATTGCGCCATGAAATCCATGCCCGGCTGAGGCGGAAGCTCCGTTTGAAGGCGTGCCGGGCATTTTTAATGTTGTACCGTTTGACTACCATGTTTTGGCCATTCACCTCAACCATGGTCACTGTAGAGGTGTTCCCTTTCTTCATGACCCTGCCTGAGTTCATTAATTGATCCGGGTCGGCTAAGAAACTCACCATGGCGTCATTATACAATACCCGGTCACAGACCATGAAGCTATTCCGGGCCCTTTTGCAGACAAAAGCCGAACACTCACGGTAAATCTTTTTGAGGTAGGCCCTTTTTCTTGAATTTCGCTGGCTGAAGACATTCTTGAGCAGGCGAGCTGACAGATCATCGTCCACGGGCCATGTCCTTTTTTTCGCGTATAACCTAAAGGCCCTGGGGACCAAGCCGTCAAACCGTGGATAAAACTGGGCAAAAAATAGCCCCAGGTTTTCCAGACTCTCAGGAATAGCCAGTGGTTTGCCCATGTAACGCGTATTTACCGCATCTCCATCGATCGTAAAAAGATCGTCTTCGGTCCACAAGAAATTTTTCAAGTGCGGGTCATCCTGTTTGAGGCCTGCCTCGTGTTGTTCAGCAATTACGATCGCGGCCCGACCTAAGAGTCCTGCACGCAGATCAAAACTTCCTGCCCGTTCCCACGCCGCAAAAAGATCCTGTGCCGGCGTAATGCGCTGAAGGCCCAGAACCGGCGTGCCGTCAGGCGGAAGCATGCCTTTGAACAACAATGCAGGCGCCTTAATCCCGGCATCTATTAATGCGGTCAGGCCTCGCTCTTCACGCGCGCAATGTCGTTTGGCGCTTTTGGCATCCATAAAGAATTTTGCGACTACCTGCCGACCGTTCCATTCACCAAGACAGACTAAGCGTTTTTCCGGCAGTACCCGTAATACCTGCCTGCATGTCAATTCGGCAGTTAGATCATTGCATTTGAACTTAACGCGAAAAGGTACTTTCACTTCCCGTCCCGCAGAACGGAGATATTGACTGTCAATAATTGGTATCATATTCGGAAATTTAAGACGTTTATATCCTATTTTTTATTTTATTGCTAATTCTTCGCGCTCTTGGTGGTCGGCAGGATGTCACGTAAGAATCATTCCGTTTAGTATTGGAATTAGTATTGGAACTCCATGCTACCTGGCCTGTTTTTTACTGTTTTGTCTGATAATCTGCCTGCACAGCCGTTTGGCGCTTTTATCGAGTCGCTTGATTCCACAATAGGCGTTCAGAAACCGCAAACGATCAGAACGTGTAAAGCCCCCGGTTCGGCGATGTAAGGATTCTAAATCTCTGACCCTTCTCTTATTACCTAAGGGGCGCCACTTATTCTTTTCAAGGTCGATCACCCGCACCCGGATTTCCTGGTCAGTTTGCCTGATAAACAGATGCCTTGGATACAGGCAGTTGTGTTGAAAGCCCTTTTCGTGCAGTTTTCTAACCGGGGATGCAAGGGCCTTAATCAACCGGTTACGCACGCCGCGTTCCGGCCAACCCTGTTTCTGATAAGAACTTACCAATTCATCTAATGGCATGTAACCTTCCAGATACTCGGTGATCAGAATGGCCTGAATCCCGTCCGCATCGTAGCGGTCTTCATAGAAAACGGGTTCCAATGCAGGTATGCCAAGCCTCTTGTACCGAAGAATATTGGATATCTCTTTTTCAAAGGTTGGGATTCCACGGAAAGGATGGCAGAGTGTGCGGCTGAAATGGTTTTTTTGTCGTTTGAGAATCAGGTGTTTTTCATGACCGTCCGGCAATTGTATGGAAAGGGAGCTGACCGAGCTCCAGCCACCCCGGCCTCGTCCCACGTTTGGCTCGTCCAAAGGCTCCAGATCCATACGCCATAAAGCATCAAAATTCAGACCCTGCTGTGTGAAGATTTTGCGCCATTGGGGCGTAATGAATTTTTTCATTTGGGCTCCACACCCGGCGGCTCCTGGAACTCCGGTGACCGGTAAATTATGACGACATCCTTTTTCCCCGCAAATTCTTTGAGCTTTTTGTAAGATTGGAGTTGAGGGATCAAATTTTTTCTCTTGACGGAAGTCCTGATGACAAGGAGATCCATTCTGTTTTTTAGTGCAGTCTGCTGCATGGCCGTATAGTCGTGATTCAAACTCGGATAATTCAGAAAATCATTTCCCCTGCCCGCATAAAACGGAATCCTCGGGTCGTTGGTAATTATCCCGGCCTTATGGAGTCCTTCCTTATTAGCTAACCATTTTCCGCTTTTAGCTATAATGTTATCTTGTTTCCAAACATTATGAACAGACTTGTAAACGGGCGATACAAAAAAAACAATAACAAGGACAGTTGTAAAGAATCCGGGTCTTGAAGACCTCATGAGAAAAGCAAAAATTCGTTCCAATCCCATTCCGATCCAGGGATACAAGAGAAATGCAGGAGCAAATAAAAACCTGGATTGAATAAAGTCCTTCTCAAGAAGGGTGTGGTAGACCATAAGAAGGTAGGCGACTGTCAGGATAAGCACGAATAGGCGCGCGCGTGAGAGGGAATGCCTGAAGCTCCAGAAAAGTGGAATAACAAATAGGGGGAAAAGGACCTTGATGAAAGTCTTAATGAGCCCTAAAAGATAAATTGCAGGCATGAAGTGCCTGGCAATTTCAGCGAGGTTCTGGTTACCGCTGGGGTACGGTGATGAGTTTTCCAAGGCCTTGAGCTGGTCATAAATCAAATGATAATTGTCAAGGATCCTCATATGGACAAGGTCATGCAGCTTTTGTGTCAACTGGGACGTGAAGCCGGAAGAGACCGCCTCCGGTGCAGCCAAAAGGACCGCAATAGCAACAATAGGAAAGGCAATCCATATGAGAATGCCCTTGAGAAGAGGCCCTTTATCTCCCTGCTTCAATATGGTCATACCTGCTAAGAAGAAAAAATATAGTGGAACAAAAATGATGCCCTCGATCCTGAAAAAAGCGGAAGCCCAGGCAAATAAAGCTGTGGTAAAGAAAAAAACCAGTCTGGTTGATTGAATAGCGCGCCCTGCAAAATATACTGCCCATGCCATCAAAAACAGAAAAGAGGGCCCACGGATTACCTCGGTAGCACAGCCGTTCGGGAAAGGGGCAAGGGCAAAGGCAAGGCAGGCCCAGAAGGCGGTCCTGCGGTTGAAGAGGTCCTTGGATAAGAGGTAAAGGGGAATGAGTACCAGGACCGATGTGGTGATGGAGATAAATTTAGCTGCTGCCACCCAATTGGGAACGAGAAAATGTACGATTGCTATCAGAAAAGGATAAGCGGGCATGGGGTGTAAGGCCATTCCCTCACCGAAATTCCAGGATGCAAAGTGTTGAGCAGCTGAGATGTAAAGTACTCCATCATGGTTTATTACCGTATCGGGAATAGCGAGTGCGACCTTAAGAACAGCGGAGATGCACAGGACAAAAAGAAACGTCCCTCTAGTTTCGGTCCATTCGTACAAGTTTTGTAACATTATGTCTGTACCAGTGTTCTCAAAGTAGAGTGTAATTGCTCAATAAGTAGCTGCGTTAGTCCATAATGGCGGGGCATGAGAATCTCTTTTCAAAGAGATTCTCATGCCTCGACGGACACCGGTTGTTATTTAAGCACTGTCTGCATAAATTCGAGTTCCCCGAAATATTGAGCAGATACGGCAGCGTAATGGTCTTAGTCGTTTTTCAATCGCTCAAGCCTCTTTTTTCTGCGGTGCTGCCGCCTTGCCATGTCTTCCGGGTAAAGGTGCGGATAGTGTCGCTTCCACCGCTTGTGAAACCAGAACCATTGCTCGGGATATGCCCTCACCGCTTCTTCAATGGCATCCGTCATGATCTGGGTGTTCGCCTGCAAGTCGGCGCGGGAGTCTTTTGTCTTTTGCAGGCTAAGGGGCGGCTTTAGAATAAGTGTGAGACTGTTATCACTCTCCCTGACACAGAAACCCGGAAGGACCGGGCTGTTATATCGTCTGGCTAAGAGGGCCGCGGCAGGAGTTGCAGTAACTGTTTTTCCGAAAAAAGTGACCTCGACTCCTTCCGATAATTTAGTTCCCTGGTCGATCAACAGGCCCAGAACGTTCCCCTGACGCAGCATTCTGGCCATCGTGGGAAGTGCCCTTTTTTTATCTAAGATTATAGCCCCGAAACGGGTCCGGAGGCCACGCATCCAACGATCAAGGGCTCTCGGAAAAATTTTCCTGGCCGGAACTACCAGAGGCTGATTCAGATACCGGGAAACGCACAGACCGGACATTTCCCAATTCCCCAGGTGTGCCGAAATCAAGATAGCCCCATATGGGCTTTTCATTGCATTAACAAGGTTTTCTTCTCCCCTGATCCGGACTCTATCCAGGATATCCTTAGAGGAAAGGCAGGTCATTTGAAAGATCTCCAGAATAGTAATCCCCGCATTTTGAAAAACGCGCATGGAGACCTGCCTGACACGATCCCGGGACCATTGGGGATAGATGAACCGCAGATTACGCCGCACGATACGGCGATGCCGTCTATCCAAGATATATGCAAACAGCCCCAGAAGCCTGCCAATACGAACGATATGCTTTTTGGGCAGATGCGAAACGAAAGATGTTATTCTGCTACTCATATGTCCCTTTTCCGTATTGCATATCATAGAGCTGTCGAAAACGTCCGTTTAAGGCAAGAAGGTCCTTACGGGTCCCGGATTCCACTATCCTTCCTCGCTCTAAGACATGGATGTGATCTGCCTTCATGATTGTGCTCAACCGGTGAGCCACAATTAAGATGGTCGGGCCTCCCTGGAGGTTTTCAATGGCCGCCTGTACGAGCCTTTCGCTTTCGGCATCGAGGGCCGAGGCTGCTTCATCCAACATCAGGATGGAAGGATTAACCAGTATGGCCCTGGCGATTGACAGGCGCTGTCTCTGCCCGCCGGAGAGCAGGTTTCCCTGATCTCCAACCACGGTCTCATAGCCCTTAGGTTGGGCCATAACAAAGTCATGGGCATTGGCCATCTTTGCGGCAGCCAAAATTTCTTCCGTGGTTTTCCCCGGATCTCCGTAACGTATGTTATTGGCAATTGTGTCGTGGAAAAGGATAGTGTCCTGGTTCACAATACCTATTTGCCTGCGAAGAGACTCAAGGGTTATATCGCGAATATCAAATCCATCAATCGTGATGCCGCCGCCGGTTACGTCGTAAAATCTGGGGATAAGGTCCAGAAGTGTACTCTTACCGGCGCCGGTCGAACCTACAAAGGCCACCATTTCGCCTGCCTCTACCCTGAAGGAGACATCCTTCAGGACCGGATTTTCGGGCGAATAAGCGAAGTCCACTCCATTAAACTCTATGTGTTTCTTATGGTTAGGGAGAATCCCGGCATCCGGGCGGTCCAATATATCGGGAGTGGTATTTATAATGCCAAAGACCCTCTCGGTCGCACCCTGAAGCGTTTTAAGACGATTGTTCACCCTCGCGAGTTTTCTCAGAGGCGTATAGACCCGCGAAAATGCGTAGATCATGGAAACGAGTTCTCCCAAGGTATGGTGGAAATACATTTTTCCCACGATCAAAAGCACAGGCAGAACCAAAAAGCCGGTGACATCCATTATGGGCCCGATCCCCAGGTCCCAACGATTCCATCGCATCACCCGTCTGTAAAGTTCATCTGCCAATCCACGGAATCTCTTCACTTCATAATCGCCTCTGAAAAAACCATACACCACCTTAAGACAGAGAATGGTCTCCTGGTAGGCTGAAGTGACACCTGCCGTGGCGTCCTGAACCCTTGTGGCGTGCTTTTTGACCTTTCTGCCAAAGAGCCGCATCATCCCTAAAATAAGCGGCCCTATAATAAAAATCAGCAAAGTAAGCTTAAAGTTCATCACGAAAAGATATATAAGAAAGATAGCGATCGTAAGAGGATGTTCTATAATACCTATCAGCACATTTGAAATGCTACCCTGCATCACCGTGAGATCTGCCGTGGCCCTGGCTACCAGTTCTCCGGATTTTTTCTTGTGGTAAAAACCCAGGGGGAGGGAAACAAATTTTCTGAAAAGGTCGGTCCTGAGTGATCTGACTGCACGGTTGGAAAAGGCGGCGGCAGAAAGGCCGCTCAGATACATGGCGATGGATTTACATAGAACGGATACAAACACCACGATCATAAGGATGATAAGAAGTCTTATCGGTGATATGTTTTCCACAAGTACCCGTTCGGTGCGGTGCCATGAGACCCATGACCCGGAATCAAAGACTATCCAGGGAATCTTCCATGTAACCGGATCCGAACCGCTTTTCATGCCTTCGTCCACAAAGGGTTGAATAAGGTAGGCCGGGATTACCACAAACAGGGTCGAGATGGCAGTCAGGACCAGTGCACAGGCAACCAATACGCGATGGCGTCTCACGTAAGAGGCGATTTCTTTGCCTAAGATAAAATTTAGCATCTATATCCTATAAAAATGTGACTTTGTAGGGGCGGTGCGTCACCCTGGCAAAAGCCTAAAGTGTTACAAAAATCCTTAGTTAAACCATATTTGCCTTAATCACCTTCCCACAGAGGAAAAAACAGCTTTAGAAAATGACACACCCTACATTTTTAAAGTTTGTCAGTTGATTTCGGGAGTATAGGAGAAGCGTAATTGCCTGTCAAGGAGAGGGGACCCAGGTTCAGCGGAGCAAGAGCATCTCAAAATCCTTTGGTTTTTTCAGACTAAAAATTGATTCAGGAAGGGTCTTGTTGAAGACCATCTGCTTTAATTTAAGCATCAGGATTGTCTCAGTTTTCGAATCATCCAGTCTTATTTTCCGGGCATATTTGAGCCCTTTGTCATTTTTAAAGTCCGAAAATGAGACTTTTATGCCCTGTTCGGGAAATGATACCAGTCGGGGCAGGGTACTCTCCGAATACAAATCAACGACCTGAACCGGTTCAGCCTTTCCGTTCAGCAGCGTGATCTGATTTCCCTTAAATGATACAGCCCGGCTGTATTCCCGCAGGACCGGGTAGGCCCTTAAGAGTGCCCATACCTGATCAGGGTCCAGGCGGGCGGGAAAGAACTTCAAGGAATCCGGAGTTCCTAAATGTCCATGATAATATTTTTTCTCGGTAAAGGAGAGGATTTGAAGCACTGAGTCATGGATCATGATATGCAGGAGGGGACGGCCCCAGGCATGTGTGAGCTCGATTTTTAGCTTGAAGGGATTTTTGCTGCCAACGATCAATATGTCTGAGCCGGATTCGGAATTTTTGGTTTTTACGGTCAATCGGCCTGATGAAAAAAAGGTATCCACTCGAGTCTCCTGTTCCCTGAATCCGGCAACAATGCGGTCAGTCTCCTGATGGCCGTAAGGTGAAGGAGGCGGTTTTACAGGGATCGGGGCACATGACTGGAAGAGGAAAAGGACCAGAAGCGATATTGGAACTTTATTTAGCCTGGAAATATTCAATCCTTGTTATATGTCAGCCCGTTTCATGGATGACGTTGTAATGTTACTCGGTTTTTCAAATTGCTGAAATGTTATCAATCCATCTTTTTCAGTAGTTTTTTTATGTGAATGATTTTCTCTTTTATCTTTTCTTGTTCGGGATGATTTATAGAAAGGGCCTTTTGGTAATTGTCAAGGGCCTTTTTGTGTTTTTCTTTCTTGAGGTAGACATCTCCCAGATGCTCATGGACGGTGGGATCAGGTATCAATTTTGACGCCTTTTCAAGGTAGTGGAGAGCTTTGTCGTATAAGCCTTTTTGAAAGTAGACCCATCCAAGGCTGTCTATTATATAGCCGCTTTCAGGCTTTATTTTTAGTGCCTTTTGGATCAAATCCATGGCCTCATCCAGTTTAATGCCCAGATCAGCGAATGTATATCCTATGTAGTTCAAAGCGTCCGCATGATCCGGATTGATATCCAGTATCCTTCTCATTTGCTCGATACACGATTCCTTTTTGCCGTCCTTGTCCAGGATAACGCCTAAGCGGAAAATAAGATCTATGTTCTTCTCATCCTGCTCAAGGCCTTTCTTGACTACCTCGATTCCTTTTTCATATTCCTTTTTAGTTTCATAAAGGGATCCCAACATCAGATAAAGCTCAACTTGCCCTTTTTTCAGGGCAAGAGCCCTTTCAAGAACGGCGATGGATTCGTCGTATTGTTTCCGGGTTTCAAGAATGAATGCGATGTGCAACTGGGCATTGATATAATATTTTGATTTCGGCTTGATCAGCCTGAAGTGTTTCAACGCGTTATCATTGTCCCCTTTTTCTTCATAGGCAGAGGCCAAATAGTATCTGGATTTATCATCGTCCGGCAGAGCGGAAACGGTCTGATTCAATTCTTCAATGGATTCATTTAGTCTTCCCTGCTTGAGATATAAGAGCCCCAATGCCTGCCTGATCGATTCTCCCGGTTTGGAAAGCTCTTTGATTTTTTCTATTTGTTGCTCAGCCTTTTTTTCCATGCCAAGCTTGAAATAGAGGCTCAAGAGCCTTTCCCTGGCCCCCGCATTATGAGGGTAGAATCCTAAAAGCCTTTCATAGGTCTCAATCGCATCCATGGACCTTTCCATCATTTGATAAAGCGTTGCCAGATCAAACAGGGCCGGTTCCAGACGTTTATTGAGCCTCAGTGCCTCGAGAAAGGCTTCTTCTGCCTTGATATAACGTTTGAGCTCTAAGTAAATTCTCCCTTTGTAGTAATGGGCAATGACCAGATCGGGGTTCTGCAGGATTAGTCTGTCTAAGTGGAGAAGTGCCTTCGGGAATTGACCCTTTTTAATCAAAATGGTGGCAATCAAGAGCCTGATCCTCTGGTTTTCCGGGTCAAGGTCGAGGGCCTTGTCGTATTGTTCAATGGCCAGGTCATCGTTACCCATAAGGCTGTAAAGATCTGCCAACAACATTCGACTATCTAAATCTTCAGTATCGAGATCCAGGCATTTGAACGCATAAACCAGGGCAGCCCGGTAGTCTCTCAGCTTTTTCAAAAGCAGTGCCATTTTCCTGGACAGGTAAAGAGATCCAGGGTCTTTTTCAATAGCAATGGAAAGATATTTCCGTGCTTTTTTATAGCGGCCTTGAGATATGGCAATGGAGGACAATGTAAAATTTTTATAGGCTTCCCGAATGCCCTGTTCATGTTGGGAAATTTCTTGCTGTGCAGGTATTGCATGAGTCTTAGCAGGTTCGATTTCGGGTGTAAACCGTGCGCACGCCGGGAAGAACCCCATAAGAAGAAACAAGACAAGAACATGAGTCGGTGTCAAGTACCTGACCGTTATCGATTTATTATGGGTTGCAGGTTTTGTCTCCATTGCGTCGCTGCCTTTATTTCTTAATGTCGGAATAGAGGTCTTCAAAATCCGGAATTTTTTCCTCGAGCCATTTCTTGATTTTTTTGGTTATTTTTTCCTGGATTTGTCTGACTCTCTCCCGTGAGATGTGGTATTTATCTCCAAGTTCCCGGAGAGTCAAGGGTTCCTCCGCCATAATCCGATTGTCAAAAATATCGGCTTCTTTTCCAGAAAGCGTCTTTCTGAATTCTTGAAGTTTTTCCGTGAGGAGTTTCCGTGTTTGGGCCTCGGACAGATTTTCGTCAATACTTCTTCCGGGATCTGGCAAGAAGGCGCCATATGATTCTCGTGAATCATCGGAAACAGGGGAACTCAGGGAGATTTCCCATCCGCCAAGGCGCTGGCTCATTTCCACAACTTCCTCTTCCTTGACATCAAGACGTTCAGCCAAAAGCTTAGGCTCAGGGGCGAAACCCTGGGCGATCAGCTTGTCTCTCTCTTTGGCCAGGTTAAAGAACAATTTACGCTGGCTCTGGGTTGTTCCGATTTTGACCAGTTTCCAGTTGTCCATAATAAATTTCAGCATATAGGCCTTGATCCAGAATGAGGCGTAGTAGGAGAACTTTATACCGCGATAGGGATCGTATTTTTTGACGGCCTGCAAAAGGCCCACATTCCCTTCCTGGATCAAATCTAACAGATTTTTCGTCCAGTACCGATGGAAATCCATGGCAATTTTTACGACCAGCCTGAGATTGGATGTAATGAGCCTGTAGGCGGCCTTCTCGTCTTTGTTTTCTCTGACCCTAATGGCCAGCTCCTTTTCCTCTTCTCTGGTCAGCAATTCGTGCCCTTTTATTTCAAGGAGGTACATCTGGAGAGGATCATAGGGGACTAATGCCTTTTC
>DAOUXC010000148.1 GCA_030666795.1 Desulfobacteraceae bacterium | reverse complement strand
GGTCAGCGATCAGCCAACACCTTGTTTTTAATGTCCTTTGCTGAAAGCCGAGTGCTGATGGCTGATAGCGCGAATCCGAAAACGACAGTTTATGGATGAGCACTACTGACCTTTGAATACGGGTTTGCGTTTTTCGGCAAACGCTGCCAGGGCTTCCATACGATCTTCGGTGGGTATGGTGATTTCATAGGCCTTTGACTCCATGGGCAGGGCCACCCCGATACTGCATTCGGAGCCGTAATTGAGGACGAACTTGGCCTGTTGTACCGCGATCGGTCCGTTCCGGCTGATCTCCGCGGCGAGAGCCATGGCAGCTTCCATAAGCTCGTTCGGTTCCACAACCTTGTTGATCAGGCCGATTTCCAGGGCGGTCTTGGCGTCAATTCGTCTTGCCGTGTATATCAATTCCTTCGCCTTTGCCAGGCCCACGATTCTGAGCAGCCGCTGGGTGCCGCCCCCGCCCGGAATGATCGCCAGGCTGGTCTCGGTCAAACCCATTAAGACGTTAGAAGAAGCAATCCTCAAATCGCTGGCAAGGGCAAGTTCCGTACCCCCGCCAAAGGCATAACCGTTTATTGCCGCAATAACGGGGACCCGGGCGTTTTCCACACTTGTCATGGTCTTGCGGACAGTACTGATGAAACGCCGAACCTGATCATCGGAAAAAGTCCGCCTCTCAATCAGATCGGCCCCCGCGCAAAATGATGCCTTTTTCCCTTCCGGTGGAGCCGCGCCGGTTATGACAATGACTCTTACGGACATGTCAAAATTTGATTCTTCGATCACCTGTTGCAGTGTCTCAATGGTCTCTAAATTCAGACAGTTCATTGCCTCCGGCCTGTTCAACGTAAGGATCACTATACCCTCTTCTGTTTTTTCCTGGAGAACAAACTCGGACATTTTCACATTCCTCCCTATCAGAATTTAAAATTACCAAATGTGGATTCGGCAATGGGTTTTAAAAGAGAGACTTCAAACGCCACGGCCAGGACATCCCGTATATTTTTTAAAGGTATTGTTCCATCATGGAACAGTCGTGCCTCCATATAAAGGGATGCGCTTCTCTGGCGTATTTTTCTATCATCATTTGTTCGAATTTCTTTGCCTTTTCGGAAAGCCAGTGCTTCCGGTTTTCTTCGTATATTTTTTCTTTTTTTGAGGCATAATAATATCGCCTTATCCAAATGCGCCTATAATGTGCGGATCTTAAAAGATCGTCCGTATTTTGTGTTTATCCCCTGCTCTACTATAAAACAAAGATACGTCCGGTCTTAAATGTCCGGTCCATTTCCCCGGCATTATCAGAAGTAAAACCAGTTTAATGCATCTTTGGAATCATATTCAACTCTGCCGGGCTTTCCTATAATTTCTTCCCGCGTCATCTGTTCCAACACGTTCTTCTCGGGCTTAATTTTTGCAATGAACCGGTTGTCATCTTCTTCTCTTCCTATTACATTTGCAGCGTATGGTTCACCGTCACGGTCGTAAAGGACCGTATAGGATTCGATCCTGGCTTTTCCTCTTGCCTCTGCAACCACATTCACCGGTTGATACCCTTCATTTTTCAGCTTCGCGCGATCTTTATTTTCATGGATATTGGGTATCGCTCCGGGGCTTCCGCTGTATACGCCTGCCGAATGTTTGCTTATGTACCAGCTCAATGCCTGAACCAGTCCAAATGAGTCGGGTTTTTCGCGGAGTGTGTCTACCATCCGGCAGATTGCGTGCATGGCGTAATTATTCCCCGGCCCTCCAAAAGCAGGCATGCCTCCGGTGACTGTCAACGGCCTCGGATCTTCACGGGATATATCGAGCATTTCACGTGCTATTCTCGGGGCGCATGGAAAACAACTGTAAAAATCAAGATACTCAATTTCATCTATTGAGAGAGGGATGTGATCCAGGGCCTGGTTTACGGCCACACGCACCGAAGGACTGGCCCACATGTCGGGGCGTTCCGAAACCAGCCAAACGTCATCGGCATCACCGAATCCGCGCAGAAAAACAATTTTTTCTTTTGGTATACCCAGAGACTCCGCCTTTTCCAGATTGGTCATTATCAGCGCTGCGCCCTGGTTTACAGTCATGTTGGAACACATCAGCTTGGTATAAGGGAAGGCCACCATGCGGTTTGTTTCATTGAGCGTGCCTATTTCTTCAGCGCTTCTGGCTTTCAGGCTCCAGGCAAAAGGATTTCGGGATGCAATTTGTGAGGACCGTGCGCAGAAAGAACACAGATCCCGGAAGTGATCCTCCACGGACATATTCCAGTGTGCCCGCAGAGCGTTTTCCATTAAGGAGTACATGGTTAAAGGCATTACCAGTCCGTACCGCTCTTCAAGGACGCTGTAAGGCACTCTCATGTCCCCCACGCAGGAGGATCGGACGCGAGACCGGTTCTCCGCATAAAAATCAAGCATTGCCTGATACAGAGAAAGGGCTTTTCCGTGTGTATAAAAGGCTTCGGCCCCGCAGATCAGTGCCAGTTCGGAATTGCCTGTGCAAATCCTTTCGGCCACGCGATTGACAAACCACTGGGGGGCTGTGGCTCCTATTCCGGTGTACCCTGTCTCAGCAGGTGTGCAACCAAGCTTTTCTGAAAGTTTCTCGCACGGATTTTCAAGTGATTTGCTTAAACAATTGACCACGTACAATGTATCAATTCCGGTGAGGTCATTTATGCCGGCATCTTTGGCGGCAATCCTGCCTGCCTCCGTCATCATCTTCAGAGGGTCCATCTGATCCGGGGTCTTCTCCCGGTTAACCAGTTGCCCTACTCCTACTAAAACCGGAACCTTTTTCCTGTCCATCAACGTCTTTCCTTCAGAGTGCGAAAGATATGGTATGTTACGAATTTTGGTTCTTCTCCCAATTAGTTTGAAGAAAGTGGCCAGGGATTCCAGGATTCAAGTTTTTGTTTTTTAATCGTTTTACTCGACCCCTTGAACCCTGATCATCGATCAATTAATTTGGAGATGATCCTGAATTTTATCGTATGACGCGACGAAACTTATTTCCCCTTGAAATTCGGTGTACGTTTTCCCACAAAGGCGCTGACACCTTCATGACCGTCCGCGGTGCGGGCCAGTTCGGATATAGAACGGCTCTCGTTCTTCATCTGGGCCTCGAACGAGTCGGTTAAACTGCTTTGCAGGAGCCGTTTGGTCTCTCCGAAGGCCTTGGTGGGGCCTGCTGCCAGACGACCGGCTAAGGCTGCGGCCTCCTTGACTAAATCCTCTTCCGGCAGGACCCTGGTCACGATACCCCAGTTGAAGGCCTCTTCTGCTGAGAGTAGACGGTTGGTCAATGCCAGCTCAAGCGTTCTCTTGAGTCCCACAAGGCGAGGTAATGTGTAAGTGGCGCCGCCGTCCGGCGTCAGCCCCAATCTGGTATAGGCCAGGGTGAAACCCGCAGATTCAGCCGCGAACACCATGTCGCAGGCACAGGCAAGACTCATCCCGGCACCCGCGGCACTGCCATGCACAGCGGCAATTGCGGGCGGATCCATTCTCACAAGGTATGACATCGCGACATGAAGATAGGTGGTCAGCTCTTTCAAGTGATGCGGAATATTCTCACCTTTATCGGCAAGACTCTTGAGATCCCCGCCGGCGCAAAACATGGGTCCCGCGCCGGTGATCAGCACCGCCCTGATCAGGGGGTCTTCATCGCACTTCATTACGGCATACATAAGTTCCTCAGCCAATTCCAAATTAATCGCGTTTGCCGCTTCAGGCCGGTTCAGAGTTATGTGGGCCACATTTTCCCGGACATCAAAAAGAAGGGTGTTAAATTGCATGCGGATTTACCTCCTTACCTTCAAAATATCTTGGCCCGCAGGAACCTTTTTTGATTGCTCCCAGAGGGGATTTGCTTTGTTGGATTTTCATTGACTGATTAAAATCCCAAATGACAAATACCAAATATCAAACAAATTCCAATGACCAAATTTCGAAAATCCAAACGATGTCATGTCATGGAAGGTTCTGGCATCAAACATTGGAATTTTGGGTTCCTGCCTGTCGAAACGAAGTGTATATCCCGCTATCGGAGCATTTGACACGGTTTTTGTTATTTGGTCCTTGGTATTTGTGATTTGTTTGTAATTTGGTGCTTGGATCTTGTATTTTTATGGCTCATCGAATCTTATCATGCTGTCAACTACAGCATCAATCTTTCCTGAACAGTCAGAAATTATGACCTTCTCCCACAACAACCGCGTCCTGATTTCGAATTATCCAATTATATTCGCATATCCAACCCTTTTCTGTTTCCTTTTTCGACGTGACAACCGCTTCCACCCTTATGCTGTCTTCCCAGTATACAGGGCCCAGGAATTTCATATTACTCGTGCCCATATAGGCTATGACGTCTTTTAGAAATCCCATCTGGATGAGCAGTCCGTACGCAACGTTAAGGCAATGAGGCCCGGGCACCAGTTGTCGTTCCCAGCCATTTTCCTTAGCCGCCTTTTCACTTAAGAATTGCGGGGCATAGTCTCCACCAAGAAGGGCAAACAGCTCAAGTTCAGTCCTGGTTATTGTCCTCGATTTGGTGGTGACTCTGTCCCCCACTTCCATTTTCTGTATCGGCTTTCTCCAATCATCCTCAATATAATGCTCAGGCATCTTTATCATTCTCCTTTCCGAGCTATTTTAAAATTCTTTATGCATACTGCAATATTAACAACACCTCAATAATTTAAATAAATCGGTCGGTTGTAATGCATTTTTGGAAAACACGGCTCTAATGTAGCTTATCCTCCCGGAAAGCGGCTATATATTCCGGACATTATTCATCATTATCCGGAATGTTTTCAGGGGTTAATGGCCTGTTGATCAGAACCCGGACACAGAGCTCTGTTAGCGGGCAACGGCCCTCTGTTCAAAAACAGTGTTCAAGGCCTTACATCGCTGAAGGCGGAAGGGTGACAGAGTCCGCTTTTCAGGCGTAGTGCCTTATCGGGTCGAAAGGATTCGGCCAATAATCATTCTCTGGACTTCGGATGTCCCTTCAACGATCTGGAGGAGTTTGGCCCCCTTATAATAACGGGACACGGGATATTCATCCATGTACCCGTAGCCACCATGTATCTGGACGGCATCACTGGCCACCTTCTCTAACATCTCCGACCCAAAAACCTTGGCGACCGAGGCTTCAAAAGTATGTTTACGCTTCCGGTCCTTTAGCCAGGCAGCCTTAAGGTATTGATTCCTGGCTAATTCAATGGATATAGACATATCGGCCAATTTAAATTGAACGGCCTGGGAGTTAAAAATCGCCTGACCGAACTGGATCCGTTCCCGGGCATAGCGCAAGCTCTGATCCAGACAGGCCTGGGCCACCCCAACACTCATTGCCGCAATGCTTATCCGACCTGTTTCAAGCACGGCCAAATGCTGTGCAAACCCGCGGCTCGGGTCCCCCAGCAGATTTCGTTCGGGGATGCGGCAATCCTCCAATATAACTTCATGAGTGGCTGAGGCGTGCCAGGACATTTTTTCGTATCTCTTGCCCAACTGAAAACCGGGGGCGTCCTTGGGCACGATAAACGTCGATATGACCACGTTCCCTTCTTCATCTTTTCCGCTTATGGCGGCTACCAGGACAACTGAGGCGTTGTCCAGACCGATATTGGTCACGAATTGCTTGGTGCCATTGAGGACCCACTCATCTCCTTCCGGAACAGCCCTTGTCCTCAGGGAGCCGGCATCGGAACCGGAATCGGGTTCGGTCAGGGCAAAGGCCCCTATCTTTGTACCCTGGGCTATGGGCGTAAGCCATCTCTTTTTTTGCTCTTCCGTACCAAATACGTCAATCTCCTGCCCGGCGACACTTGTTGTTACGTCCAACATAGCCCCTAAGGTGAGATCTCCCCGGGATATCTCTTCCATACAGACGTGCTCACCCACCCAGTCACCGCCGCTGCCGCCGTATTCTTCCGGAAAGGGGATTCCCATCATTCCCAATTCGGCCATTTGTGCAATGATATCGTATGGGAATTCACCGGTACACTCCATATTTTCGGAGCGGGGCGCGATAACCTCATCGGCAAAATCCCTTGCCATGTCCCGTATCATTTTATGCTCATCGGTCAGATCAAAATCCATTTTTCCTCCAGGGTTTATAAAAAGTCAGCAAGAATTCACATGAATATCCGGGTTTAATCAGAGTCTACTATATCTTAAGAACTCCCTTTTAAAAAAAGGGGGTTCAAAGCTTCCCCTCTTTTTAAAGGGAGGGAAGGGGCATTTTAAATGTTGCCCCGATGGTTTTATTTGCACACCGGGTATCCCGTGAATTCCGGTTAGTGCTCATCCAGGAACTAACGTTTTTCGATTCGCGCTATCAGCCATCAGCTTTCGGCTTTCAGCATAGGAGACTAAAAACAAGGTGTTCGCTGATTGCTGAAAGCTCCATCCGGAAATTGGCTGTTTCCGGATGGACACCGGCTATATCTCTATGATTCATTCCCAAATATCGCCACGCTACAAACAAGGCTACCGCAGATGCCCCCGTGGTTATGGGTAAGACCAAGTCTTGGATTGCTTTTTAGCTGTCTCTCTTCAGGCTTCGCCTTTCCCTGCAGTTGTTTATATATCTCGTAAGCCATCCTTATGCCGGAAGCCCCAATGGGATGACCGAAACATTTTAGACCTCCGTCACTCTGACAGGGTATTTTTCCATCAAGATCGTAGAATCCATTTTCAACATCCACCCCGCCCTTTCCCATGGGTGAAATTTGAAGACTCTCATAAGTGACCAGTTCACTGATGGAAAAACAGTCGTGGACTTCCATCAGGTTTATTTCTTCTCTCGGATTTTTTATACCTGCCTCTTCATATGCCTTGACTCCAGGGACACGCGTTGACTCAAAATGGGCACCATCCCAGCTCTGATGTCCGATTCCGGTCGCCGGAGTAAGCGAGATCTGGAGCGCCTTGACATAGACAGGGTCGGGTCTGAAGTCCTTCGCCATATCAGCCCTGACGACGATTGCCGCGGCCGCGCCGTCACTCACTCCGCAACAGTCAAACAGCCCTAAAGGATCAGCTATTACCGGAGCATTGATTATAGCGTCCAGACTGGGCACACGGCGAAGATGCGCCCTGGGATTCATGGCGCCGTTTTGATGACTCTTCAAGGATATTCTGGCCAAAATCTTTTTGCCCTCTTCACGGCTCAAACCGTATTTTGCGAAATAGGCGTTTGCGACCTGCGCAAACATCCCTGGAGCTGTTATGTTCGGATAATAAAACTTACTCTCTTCTCCCGTCCCGAGATCCGGCAGGCCGCCGAAACCCGTATCTTTCAGCTTTTCGCAGCCCAGGGCCAGCGCAACATCACAGGCGCCGGAGGCCACACCATAACAGGCGCCGCGAATGGCCTCTGTTCCGCTCGTGCAAAAGTTTTCCACTCTCGTTACGGGAATGTTGGGCAACTTAAGGGCCCTCGCGAGCGGTATACCGCCTCTGCCTACATTAACCTCTTCAAAACAGCTGGCATACCATGCCGCATCGATATCCTTGATCTCAATCCCCGCATCCTGTGCCGCCTCCTTATAGGCTTCGACAATCAGGTCTTCCGAGCTCTTGTCCCACAGTTCTCCAAATCTGGTACATCCCATGCCTATAATAGCAACCTTATCTTTTATTCCAATCGCCATGCTTTTTCCCTCCGTCTATTCACCCTTTTCAAGTATTGGCACTGCTTTCCAGAAATAGGCGTATGTTCCTCGTCTTTTGTCGGTATATCTTCGACGCAAACTCATTTTTACAGGTGATCCAACCTTGAGCGAATCAAGATCACAATCAGTAATGTCAAGGTAGAGTCTTCCGCCTTCATCAAAATCGATCAGACCATACATGGCAGGGGGGTCCATACTGAAGGCAAGCCTGTCACTGGTGAACGACTTTATACGACCGACCCTGTCATAGAAATAGTAATCCTCCATTTGATCAATGGTTCCACACTCGGGATTAATACATATCCGTTGTTTCGGATATTGAGGCGTACCGCACGCCTTGCATCTCGATCCGCATAGTGCGGCTAATGTTTTTCCTTCTCTTTGCATCAAAGACAGCCGCACGGGAGGCGCCTCTTCACCGCGGATTCCTATCTCTACCGGAATGAGATCGCGCTACACTAAGTATTTTGCATAGTTAGCCAATTCCTCTTTCAGGTCCAGGTGCCCGCTTATTCCCATCCTGTCCTTCGCTGTTTCAATTTTATCAGTGATCTCGAAAAACAGTGCGTCACTTCCGTTGCCATAGCCTACAACCAATATC
>DAOUXC010000165.1 GCA_030666795.1 Desulfobacteraceae bacterium | reverse complement strand
GGAAACACGACCATGAGCCATTTTCTCCTTGGCCTCACACCGTGCTCCATCCGTCTGGATCCTTATGTCCCCACGGCACGAAATTTCCCCCAGATCCGTGCGGAACAGATCGGAATCCATATTAATCCCCGGGGCATACTGGAAACCCTCCCCGGGGTCGCCTCTTACGTGGGCGGTGACATCATTGCCGGCGTTCTGGCAAGCGGTATTGCGGAACATGAAGAGGTAAGAGGCCTGATAGACATCGGCACTAACGGTGAAATAGCCATAGGAAATCGTGACTGGCTCGTGTGCTGTTCGGCCTCTGCCGGCCCGGCCTTTGAGGGTGGGGGCACCCGTTGCGGGATGCGCGCCAAGACCGGAGCCATTGAAAAAATAGAGATATCAGGCTCCGGCCTGAAATACGAAACCATAGGCAATGCCAAACCCATTGGCATATGCGGTTCGGGTCTGATAGCCTGCATTTATGAACTGGTGAAAAACGGGGTGATCGGGCCGGACGGGAAATTTCATCGCACAAGAAAAGACGACAGGCTTGCCATTGAGGACAATATACCGCACTACATCATTGCGCATGCAAATGAAACCGAAACCGGGACGGACGTGGTCATTACCGAAACAGACATTGATAACCTCATAAAATCAAAGGGCGCGGTTTTCGCGGCCATCAAATCCCTTCTCGACTACATAGATCTCGGTTTTGATCAGATTGAAACCTTTTACGTGGCGGGTGGTTTCGGCAATTTTCTGGACGTCCCCAAGTCCGTGGCCATCGGTCTGCTGCCTGACCTCCCACACGAAAAGATACAGTTTATCGGGAACAGCTCCCTTACCGGCGCACGCATGTGCCTGCTCTCTGAAAAGGCGTTTGAAACCTGCACGAATATAGCAAGTTCCATGACCAACATCGAACTTTCCACTCACCAGCCTTTTACTGACGACTATATCGCAGCACTCTTTTTGCCCCACACCGACAGGAAACTTTTTCCCTCCGTGGATTACTGATCCATTTACCGCAAAAAAACCTGTTGAAACCCGGGCGATTTTCTTGGTTGTTGTATTTATATTGAAAGGCATCTAAAATGGTTCCATGCTGCACATCGGATCCCTAAAACTGAAGAACAGCCTTATTATGGCACCTCTGGCGGGCATAACCAATCTGCCTTTTCGTCTTATGGTTAAAAAGTCAGGGGCGGGCCTGGTCACCACTGAGATGGTCAGCGCCATGGGTCTGGCCGGGAGCAAAAAAAAGACCTTTAGGTATTTGCAAACCGACCCCGAAGAAAGACCCCTGGCCGTTCAGATATTCGGTTCCGACCCGGAGGTCATGGCTCGCGCCGCCGAGATAGTTGTAGAGGCCGGCGCGGATATTGTGGACATCAATATGGGTTGCCCCGCTAAAAAGGTCTTAAAGACAGGGTCCGGCGGGGCACTTCTCCGTTCCCCTGAAAAGACCCGACAGATCGTCTCCGACGTTCGCCGGGCCATTAGCGTACCTTTGACAGTAAAAATACGGGCCGGATGGAATGCTGATGAGTCTGTCGCGGTTGAAACGGCCCGGCTAATAGAAGACTGTGGCGCGGATGCCGTCACGATCCACCCGCGGTTCGTAAAGCAGGGGTTTACGGGAAATGCCGATTGGGACATTATTGCCGAGGTCAAACAACATGTAAAGATACCTGTTATCGGCAACGGTGACGTGTTCAAGCCATCCCTGGCCTTAGACATGAAAACCCGTACCGCCTGCGACGGGGTCATGATAGGTCGTGGCGCGATCGGCAACCCCTGGATTTTCAGGCAGATCCTGGAATTGGAAGAGGGCCTCGCGTGCCGTGAGCCTGAATTATCCGAACGCAGGGCCATGATCATGGAACATTTCAGACATTTATCCCTTGCCATTGGCGAAAACAGGGCAGCCAAAATGATGCGCGGGTTGCTTCTGTGGTATACAAAGGGTCTGCCCCACAGCGGACGCTTTCGCGGGAAAATGACGAGTATTAAGGATTTTGATACCCTTGTCTCGGCACTTGATCAGTATTTTTCCTTTTTGGAGGACAGAGGGCTTTGAAAGTCAAATTGGCAAGAACCGCCGGCTTTTGCATGGGCGTGCGCCGTGCAATGGAGATCGTGCTGGCCGAGACAAACAAGAAAAGAGAGGGGCCTCTTTTCACCTTTGGCCCACTCATCCACAACAACCAGGTGCTTGATCTCCTTTCATCCAAAGGCGTCAGGCCCGTGGATGATCTGAACGGGCTCGAAACAGGTGTGATCGTTATAAGGGCGCACGGTGTTCCCCCTCAAAAACGCAAGGCCATCCGAAACACAGGCCTTAAGACCATTGATGCCACATGTCCAAAGGTTCTGAGGGTCCAGGCCATTATCCGCGCTCATACCAAGAAGGGATATACGGCCATCATCGTGGGTGACGAGGACCATGCAGAGGTGATCGGCCTGAAGGGCTACTCCGAGGGTCCGGTCCACGCAATCCGGGACATGAAAGATGTTTTCAAGTTACCTCAGATTGACAAATTATTTGTCGTAGCCCAGACCACACAGAACGAAGAGAACTTCGGCGAGGTAGTAAAAGCCCTTAAGGAGCGGTTCCCGGACGTACTGGTCTTTGATACCATTTGCGACGCCACCAGTGAACGCCAGACAGAGGTGCGCTCCTTTGCGGGACAGGTGGACGCGGTAGTGGTTGTGGGGGGGTACCATAGCGGCAACACCCAAAGACTTGCACAGGTATCTAAAAAAACGGGTCTTCCCACATTTCACGTGGAAACGGAAAGAGATCTGGACAAGGAAAAGCTTGCCGGAATGGAGTTGATAGGAGTAACCGCGGGCGCATCCACGCCCAACTGGATGATTAAAAATGTGGTTAAGGAAATCGAAGGCATTCGGGGCAGAAGGGAACCCCCGCTTTCAGGCACAATAAAACAAGCGTTGAAGTTCCTGGTATTGAGCAACCTCCTCGTGGCATTTGGCGCCTTTTCTCTTGCGTATGCTGCCGCGGTCCTCTCGGAAAGGATCCCCGACCTCGCGTTTCCGTGGCTCACCTTCCTGTATATATATGCCATGCATGTGCTCAACCGTTTTTTAGATAAAGGGGCCAGCGCCTACAATGACCCGGAGAGGGCGGCCTTTCTTAAAAAACACAGGCTTCTGTTGATCATAATGGGCATTGGGGCCACTATCGCAGGGCTTGCATTAGCCCATGACATCGGCATTATAACTTTTATTGCCCTGAGCGTGGTAAGTCTGTTGGGGATCATATATAGTCTTCCCCTCATCCCTGAGAGGTTTCAGCACAAATACCCCTATTCTAAAATCAAAGACATCCCCGGATCTCGAAGCCTTTCCGAATCGTTTGCCTGGGTAACCCTTATTACCGTTCTGCCTTTGCTTGAACTCGGTACTATTGCCTGGCCCGCTGCAATAATTTCTTTTTTAGTAGTATTTTTAATAAGTTACGTTAGGTCAGCCCTCTTTGACATCTTTCAGGCTCAGGGAGATCTGATCGTCGGGACAGAGACATTGCCTATTATTTTGGGAGAAAAAAAGACCTTAGCTCTTCTCAAGTTGATACTCCTGATAACAGGCATCCTCTTTGCCGGGAGTCCTCTAGTAGGCCTGACAGGATATTTCTCCCACGTCATGCTGATTCCTTTATTGGGCTTGTCCTTCTGTCTAAAGGCCTATAAAAAGAGATGGCTGTATCCCGGGATTAATTTTGAAGCCTTGGTGGAAGTAAATTTTTTGTTAGCGGGTTTACTGGCATTGGCTTGGCAGGTTTTGTGATGACTACCGTAACCGTCATAATCCCCACCTTCAACAGGGCGCAAAAGGTTGCCAGGGCAATCTCTTCCGTACTCGGGCAGACCTTTGCCGATTTCGAGATCATTGTCGTTAATGACGGATCTCAGGACAACACAGGGCATGCCGTGGCCCAGTTTGGCGAAGACTTGACCTACATTTCCCACGCTTCCAATCTCGGCGTATCCGCGGCAAGAAACACGGGCATAAAAGAATCCGCCTCCCCATTGATCGCCTTTTTGGATTCCGATGACTACTGGCTGCCGGAAAAATTAGCCACGCAGGTCGACTTTTTCAATAATCATCAGGACGCCGTCGCGTGCCAGACCGAGGAGTCCTGGATCAGAAATGGGCGACGCGTCAACCCCAAAAAAAAACACATGAAACCCTCGGGGGACATATTCGAGCCTTCGCTTAAGCTCTGTCTTGTCAGTCCCTCCGCAGTCATGCTGAAACGAACCCTTGTGGAAGAAGTAGGTCTGTTCGACGAAGGCTTACCGGCCTGTGAAGATTACGACCTCTGGCTGAGGATAGCCTGCCGCTACCCCATTTACCTGATTAACAAGCACCTTGTCGTCAAGGAAGGAGGCCACCCGGACCAATTATCCGCCCGGCACAGGGGCATGGACCGGTTCAGGATCCATGCCCTTGTAAAGCTTGTAAAAAGCGGTAAGCTAAATAAAAGTCAGCTTGAGGCGACACTGAAAGAACTATCTTTGAAATGCCCGGTTTATGGTAACGGCTGCCTGAAGCGCGGTAAAAAGGCCGAAGGTGAATATTATTTAAGACTTCCGGAAATCGTGAAAAAGGGGCTTGCCGCCCCCATGAGGCTTAAAGGGAAACATCTTTGGGCAAACAATGGCCGGAAACGTTCAGAATGCCCAATAAAAAAGAAAGGATAAAGACATGAAATGCGACAGGTGTAAAGAAACGATCCAGGAAGAAGAAGAAAGGGAACTGCACGGGCAAACCTTATGCGAAGATTGTTATATGGATGCCCTTTCACCCGCTCGAACGTGCGACCCGTGGGCAATTCACAGCGCAAAATCTCTGTCAAAGTCGGTCGGGGCCGACTTTGAGATCAACGAGGTCCAGGCAAAGATACTCCGAATATTAAAGGAGACCGGCGGTGTAGAGCCGAGGGTCTTGTCGGAGCGGCTTCAAATAAGGCCGGCTGATCTTGAAAGAGAGATCGCGGCCCTGCGTCACATGGAAAAAATCAGGGGTGAACTCAGGGATGGAAAAAAGGTTGTCCGTCTGTGGTGACCAGGGGAATTGTATGGACAATAACAATGTCATCAAAGGGCCCCCAAGTTGCAGACACAACATCCAGCGTTCAGGTTTTATTTGACACACAAGGCGAAGTTGCCTATCTTTCGGCTACAAAAAAACGAGTTCTTATCAACTCAACCATCATCGGTATAATGAAGGATTAACTAAAGCTGAGGGTTTAACTTAGAAAAAATCGATCCCCGGCGAACCAAGGCTACAAATCGAGAGAAACCCCGTCTCGAGAAACAGGCGGGAGGTCAGGGGCATGGTATGAAAACCACTGGCAATGATACCTTTTTATGGCGTCTCTTTCAATGCCTCAGCATCCAAGTGAAACACTTGTGGATCGCAGCGCATGGCAAAATCGATAATTTGGCCCCCTATAACAGTTATTCCTCCTGATTTGAACTGGTTGCCACCTTAATTTTATATAATCGGGCTAATTGGAGGAAGCATGAAATCAGTTGAAGCAATTATTGAGGAAGCGATATTGGCGGGTAAAACGACCATATCCGAATTTGATAGCAAAAAAATTTTGGAGGCTTATGGAATTTCTATCACCCATGAAATCCTGACGGATGACCTTGCGGAAGCTGAGGCGGCGGCGGAGCAAATTGGGTATCCGGTAGTGATGAAGGTTTGTGCAGCCGATGTTGCTCACAAGACAGAACAAGGACTGCTTGAACCGGGGATTAAAAACGCGGCTGAATTGAAGCACGCTTATAATAACCTTACCACTAAAGCCAGAGAGTTAGGTGGCCGGATTCTTATCCAGGAAATGGTTAAGGGTCCCCGTGAATTGGTGATGGGTTTGACCCGGGACGACCAGTTCGGGCCCTGCGTTATGTTCGGTCTGGGCGGCATATTCACCGAAGCCCTGGGAGACGTTTCATTCCGGGTTGCGCCTTTGACAGAGCAAGACGCACAGGAGATGTGCTGCGAGATAAATGGTCATAAAATATTGGAGGGTGTCCGGGGTCATGAAGCCGTTAGGATGGACCTGCTCAGCCAATACCTTAAAAATCTGGGCCAGATCGGTCTTGATCATCCAGCGGTTCGAGAGATTGATATTAATCCTTTGATTGTACGGGATGGACAGCCGGTGGCGGTAGACGCCCTGATTGTATTAACAGAACCGAAACCTAAAAAATCCGAAGCAAAATTGGCTACCGGTGGTCTGGAAAAATTTTTCGAACCCCAAAGCGTCGCAGTCATCGGAGCTTCTCAGACACCACATAAAGCGGGCAATGACGTCATTCAGAATATTCTGGCCAATGAATTTGCCGGAAAATTGTTTCTTGTTAATCCCAGAGGCGGTGAAATTCTGGGGCACAAGGTTTATAAATCGATACAGGATTTGCCTGAAAGTGTCGACTTAGCTGTAATCATACTACCGGCTGCGGCAACTCCAGAAGCCATTAGAAACTGTGCCGCCAAAGGTGCTAAGGCTATTGTGTTGGCTGCCGGTGGATTTGCCGAGGTTGACGACAAAGGGGAAAGACTCCAGGAAGAAACACTCAAAGCCATTCGTGATTCAGGGGTCAGGGCAATAGGTCCCAATACTTCCGGGCATACGTCTACGCCCCACAACTTCACATCAAGTTTTTTTCCGCTCGGAAAAGTCCCGAAAGGAGATGTTTCCTATATTGCCCAAACCGGGAACTTTGCCACGCATACGATGCGATATATCATGTCTTGGGAACACTATGGCGTAGCCCGTGTTCTCGGATTAGGCAATAAACTGGATGTAGAAGAAAGCGAAGTTCTTGAGTATTATGCCCAGGATCCGAAAACCAAAGCCATATTTATTTATCTGGAAAGCTTCAAAAAGCCCCGGCGTTTTCTGGAAGTAGCCCGAAAGGTAACGCAATCCAAACCAGTGATTCTTCTCAAAGGAGGGGCAACAGCAGAAGGGGCCAGTGCCGCTGTAGCGCATACCGCGGCTCTCGCTTCAAACGACAGAATCATCGAGGGGGCCTTGCGACAAGCTGGTGTCGTAAGAATTTATACTTATTCTCATCTTTTCCTGGCTGCCAAAGCAATTTCAGCCATGCCGCTACCAAAGGGAAACCGTATTAGCTTTTTAGCGCCGTCGGGAGCGATACTGGTCTGCCTGACAGATCTTTGCCACCATAGGTTGGGCCTCAGCGTACCGGATGTAGAGGAAAAGACTCGCCAGTATCTTCAGGACATCAGCCCGCCATACATCCGGATGCGAAACCCGGTGGATATCTGGCCGGCCGCTACGGCCACAGGTGTTGAGTTTGCCTATCGGGAAGGAACCGAGGCCGTGCTCAAAGATGACAATATAGATGCCGTTGTCATGATTCTGATGCTCACCGAAGAAACCGGCGTACCGTCCATGGATTTTATCGTCGAACTGGCCGAGCGCTATCCGGAAAAGCCCCTGTATGTCACCTTCTCCGGACAGAAAAAGTACATGGACGCAGCCAAAGAATATCTGGAACCCCGGGGTGTGCCGACCTTTCCGCTGATTGAGCAACCGTTCGAAGTGCTAAGTATCCTGGCCCGTTGCCGTAAGGCGATGGACAGATAACGGCCCGGAAAGGTGAAAGAAATCCCGGCTTTTTATTTCGTCGTAGAAAGCCTGGTCCTGTGGGCCGGCTCAGAGATAAATGGCTCTGCCGTGGAGGATTGAGTCTAAAAATACAAATTCCAAGCACCAAATTACAAATAAATC
>DAOUXC010000098.1 GCA_030666795.1 Desulfobacteraceae bacterium | reverse complement strand
GGGTATTGTTTTGAAAAAGACGGTAAAAAAATTGTTTACTCTACCGATGCCGAACACAAAAAAGATTCCGAAAGCGAAGAGTATTCTTTTATCAAATTTTTCAGGAATGCAGACCTGTTGGTTTTCGACGCGCAATATACCCTTCTGGATTGCATCGACGCAAAAAAGGACTGGGGCCATTCGAGTAATATGCTGGGTGTGGAACTTTCCGTAAGATCCAATGTAAAACGGCTTTGCCTGTTCCACAACGAACACACCTACAATGACGAAGACCTTGAAAAATCCCTCCTGGACGGAAGGAAATACGTAAAACTTTACGATAAAGACTACGATTTAGACGTCCACATGGCATACGACGGATTGGAGATAGAAATTTAGGTGGTTGAAGAGAGCATGGGCGGCCATGGGAAAGTTAAGCGGAACATGACATCAAATGTTGATGCAGTAGTGGGGCTACAAACAGCAGCCGGGTAATCATGAACGCAGGGCAAAAAGCCGTCGAAAAAGCCTTTCCGAGGCGACTTGGTCAATGACTGCCTCTATACGTTCCTTGCTCTAAATACTGGATCTTCAAACGGGTAAAGGGGTGAGGGGTTTTGCGGATGTGGAGTTAACCGGTCGATTATTAAGAAAATATTTTTATAGGTTGTGCTGACATAATTGTTGTACTATAATCAAAACCTATCTTGTTCTTTCGTAATATTTTTTTAGACCTTTGAAAAACCAAGTAAAATCGCAGGGGATAAGGTATTCCGTTCTTTCTTGTTTTGTGACGCTGGCCCGGCTAAAAATCCTTCTTTAATTGAACCGCATTAATTGCCAATGAGAGAAAATTTTTCAAAGAATGGTTTTACCCTGATCGAAGTCCTGATGGTGGTTGTTATCATTGCCATACTGGCCACGATTGCCATCAATCTCACGTTGAAACTGACTGAAAAAGCCTATATAGATGCATTGAAATCGGATCTTTCATCGGCTTACAAGGCGGCAGCGCTTTTCCATACTGATAACCCGGATGAGGATATCACGCTGAACACCCTCATGGAAAATGGCTACAGACAGAGTAAAAAGGTGGAAATTACAATCGAAAACCCAACGAATGAAGGTCTGAAAATTACTGCCATCCATCCCGGTGCACCAGGAACAGTATATGTGGTTGATCATAATGGTAATATATCGGAACAGTGATACTACAAAAATGTGTAGGGGTATTTTTCCATGACAACAAGAGGCAAATACCTGATCAAAAAAAGTATGCAACTCGGATTGACCCTCAGGTTTCTCTTTCTTATTATTATTTTTTCACTCTTTATTGGTTTTGAAGTGTATATAACAATATGGCCTGTTGTCTCCGGGGTTATTCCTCAAGAGTTATTGGACATGGTAATGGATCAGATTTTTTTCAGATTGATCTGTTTTATTTTTCCGGTAATTTTTGTCATCACGGCCTTTTCTATCGTTTTCAGCCATCGAATCGCAGGACCCATCTATCGTCTTGAAAATACGCTTGATCGTTTAATTCGCGGAGAGGATGTGGAAACCATTCGCTTGAGGAAAGGTGATGCGTTAAAGGAATTTGTTGAAAAAATAAATAGTCTTATCAGCATGGTCAAACAGTCGAGGATAACGGAACAGAAAGACAGTCCAACCGCGAAGGATGAATAATTCCCCATTGACCTTCAGCATGGGCGTTTTGCGAGGGTCTCATAGAATCGTTCATCGATTTTATGTCTTGTAAAAATACTTCCTTACCTGTAATCTTATCCCTAACATTGTAAAAGTGTACAAACAAGAAACCGCCAGTTTGATATCCTGGTCCGGCCGTGTTCATCCTTATATTGAGCACCCCGGTGCCTTTTTGAACGCTGTACCTCTGCAATTCCAGGATCGGAATTGGCTGAAAACCACCGGGAAAAGGAGACTCAAGATGCTGACTATTGATGATTTGCAGGTGCAACTTGAGGATAAAATTATTCTTGACCATATTGACCTGGAGATAAAACCGGGCGAGACACACGTTCTCTTTGGTCCGAACGGGTCGGGAAAGACCTCCCTTCTTATGACTATTATGGGCTATCCCCAGTACAAGGTGGTAAAAGGAAAAATATGCTTCATGGGCGAAGATATCACATGCCTGCCAATTAATGAACGAGCAGCGCTGGGGATTGGTATGTCTTACCAGAGACCACCCACCATAAACGGATTAAAGACCCGGCAGATGGTCGAAATTTGCGCAAAAGATGAAGTGAATGTGAAGGATCTGGCAGAACAGGTCAATTTTCTGGGTTTTTTGGAAAGGGATGTGAATGCAGGCTTTTCAGGAGGTGAGATAAAGCGATCCGAATTGCTCCAGCTCATGGCGCAAGGACCTGATCTTATGCTCTTTGATGAGCCTGAATCTGGTGTGGATCTGGAAAATATTGCGCTTGTGGGTAACACTATTGCCTCTCTCTTGCAAAAAGGCTACGCATCTCCCCGGGAAAAGGACGAGTGTAAGATGGATTTAAGACGCGAACGCACCAAAATGGGGCTTATTATTACCCATACCGGCTATATCCTTGATTATGTGACGGCGGACAAGGGGCAAGTCCTTTTTAACGGTGTGTTAAGCTGTACCAACAATCCGCGCGAGATTTTCAAACAAATCGGCAAAAGTGGGTACGGCGAGTGCGTGAGGTGTATCGCTTCGAGGAGTCAATAAAAAAAGGTAAGGAAAGGAAACAAAAGGGGAAGGCGTTAAGGAGTATTTTGGAATCAATCAGGACCTTTAACGCAGGAGGGGCAACAAACGCAAAAAGTTGTCGCCGGCAAAAAAATGGGCCAGATAGAACATGGGGCCGATCAATATCCGGCTTATGATTCCGGTATGGGCGAAGTTGTCCAGCAGAACGATTCCCAGGATGACCATTGGCCCATAACGTCCGACTTCTCTGTATTTCTGCGCGGCCCGCGGTGAAAGGATATTTTCCAGGACGTGTGAGCCATCAAGGGGAGGGATCGGCAACAGGTTAAAGAGGCCGAGACCTATATTTATAAGTATAAGCCACAGCAGCGCGGAAAGGTAGATTTCCCAGGGAAACGGGAGATAGCGTATGAGTAGTCCGGCCACAAAGGCCATGGCAAGATTGGTAAAGGGTCCCGCAAGGGACATGAGAATAGTGCCTTTCCTGATGTTTTTAAAATATCCGGGATTCACGGGTACAGGCTTAGCCCACCCGAAGTGAAAAAGGAATAGGCAGATTGCCCCGAAAGGGTCAATATGGGGCAGGGGGTTGAGTGTAAGTCTACCCATCTGTTTCGCAGTAGGGTCCCCAAGCCACAGGGCGACCCTGCCGTGGGCATATTCATGCATGGTGATAGCCAAAAAAATGACAGGAATTTTGACAATCCACTGGGTAATATCAAAGGTCATGGCTCGTGCCTCTTGTTTTCAAGAAAATTCTTTAAAGGAATAAGTTATCAGCAAATGGATATGACGGCAAGGGTTAAGCGCTGAAAAATGGGGATTGACGTTTGTTAATTGACTGTTGAATAATATGTGTTTAGATATAGCCTTACGGGCAAAGATTTTTGAGGCCTTACATGTTTGCGTGCAGACACACGCATTCAGGTCGGTTGATTTTCTCGACCATGCACTGTTTGCGTCTCTTAATCAAAAACTTATCCCTGTTTTTGTCAAAATCATAATATGAAATCCTAAGTCAATGTGCATTGAAAAACCCTCAATTACATGAAAGGAGGGAGGCTCCATGGAGGAAGTCAGAAAGGCCGATTTTGCGGGTTCCTGGTATCCGGGCAAAAAATCTGAGTGCCGCCGGACTATTGAGGAATTTTCCGATGCCTGTCTTCCATGTCCCGGCAATGGCGGCATTTTGTTAGGAGGGATTGTTCCCCACGCGGGTTGGTATTTTTCCGGAAAAATTTCCTGTAACGTGATCAAGTGTCTTAGCTGGCAAGGTGAGCCGGATACATGTATTATCTTTGGGCGACACCTTCATCCGGGGAGCAATAATTTTATCATGACAAGAGGGGGGTGGGTTACACCACTCGGGGACCTGGAAATTGACAGTGAGTTTGCCACGAAGCTCACAACCGAATTTGATTTTACAATTGAGACGGCTGCTCGTTATGAACCGGAAAACACAATAGAAGTCCAGTTGCCCTTTATAAAATATTTCTTTCCGGGGACCAAAATTGTCCCCATCGGTGTTCCGCCCGGGACAAATTCTTTGGGTATCGCAAAAAAAGTCGCTGAAGTATCAAAAAGCATGGGACGGAATATCATTGTACTGGGGTCTACCGACCTCACTCATTACGGATATAATTATGGCTATACGCCCAAAGGGGTTGGCAAAGATGCCGTTGAATGGGTCAAGCATACGAACGACAGGCGTGTTGTGGATTTGATGTTGGACTTGGACGGGGAGGGGGTTATTCAGGAGGCACTGACAAATCAAAATGCCTGTTGTTCCGGTGCCGCAGGTGCTGCCATAGTGACTGCCAAGGAACTGGGCGCCAAAAGGGGAGAAAAAATAGAATACACCACAAGTTACGACACACGGCCCGACAGCAGCTTTGTGGGTTACGTGGGGATCGTTTTTCAGGCGTAGAGATTCAAGAATTTTTGAAGCTTTTAGATAAGTTTGAAGGGGCTTAACATGTTTGATAGATTCCGAAAAAGCCGAACGAATTCCTTCCAGGGTCAGAAAAAAGAAGGGAAAGAATCCATCCAAATTCAGGGTTCAGCACCTGGCAATCAAGAAAAAGAGAAAGATACCCCTAAACGGAGAGAGAGGATTAAGATAGATCTTTTGATTCATGATCTTAAGGTCCCCCTGGCAGTGATTCAAGCTGGGCTAACATCAATGCTGGAAAGACGCGACAAATACGGACCGCTTACAGAATTGCAGGAAAAAGTTTTGACAAGGGCACTGAGGAACACCCGGGTTACCCAGACACTCGTTGGAGACGCACTGGAATTAGGAAGATCCAGAGAAGGGATTGTTAACTTATCAAATTGCAGAATTTCTGATGTGGTCAGGGAGACCATGGTGGAAGTTTTTGATCTCGCGGATGACCAAACCGCTGAAAATATAAAAAAATGCAATGAATTCGAAGAACTACGGGAGATATTGGAGCAAAAAGGCCTCGGGCTGTTAATAGATGAAAGCCTCTGGTGTCAGAAAGTCTATCTGGATGAAGTAAAGATGTCGCAAATATTGCGGAATCTTTTGGGTAATGCATTGAAATATAGAAAAAAAAGGGTGGAATTAAGGGTCGAGAGAACTGATCTCACCCTTGTTTTATCCGTAAAAGATGATGGTGATGGTATCCCTTCCGCCTATCACAAAAAAATATTTGAATGCTATTTTCAGATGGATACCGTAGATGCGTGTCCGGTCAGGGGTCATGGATTGGGTCTGGCCGGTGTAATGGTCCTGGTAGAAGATTTGGGTGGCAAATTATTTCTTGATAGCGATGAAGGTCAGGGCGCCAGGTTCCTGGTTAAACTTCCCTTGAGTACAAATAAATAGTCCTTACTGGGGCCCCTGTTCTCGGACTGCTAAACAGGCTACATAATTTTCTCTATTTCTTCTTTTGTGACATGATATACCTTATCAAAATCTCTCCAGAATTCTTCGTTTTCTTTTCTCCACCCGGTCCCGAATTTTTTGTCAAAAAATGGTTTGAGCTTGGCAAACCAGGTGCCTGTTTTTTCGGTTCCCTTCTCCCGGGCTACCAATATTTCAGACAGATAGGTAGTAATATCAGATATTTTGTCCTTAGGCACATAAGACTGTGCCCCTCCCTTGATGGATCTTACCAGATTCTCAGCACTGAGCGCATGTGCTGTGAGCATTAATGCGGGGATGCCTTTACGGTTTGCCAATTCCAAGAGGTCATAGCCCCTGACCCCCATTATATCAAGGACTGCCACATCGTAGTCGTTATTCTTGAGGAATTTCTCTGCGGTCTCAAAATCGGGAGCAGTGTCAATCAAACACATATCCAATATTTCCTCCAACGTTTCCAGGATATCAGGCTCATCGTCTACCACCAAAATCTTTTTTCCTTTCAGTATTTCCTCCATATTAAATCCTCCGTATGGCATAGTGATTCTTAACGGGATCTCAGCGCGGTGGGTAATGACCAAATCGGCTTTTGTGATGCTATTTAAATCGAAGTGTTATATACACCTGATGAGTATTTTTAGTCAACAGTTTTTGAGGTTGGTCTCTTAAGGAAAAATTCCGTTATCCGTATTAGTGTTGTTGGGGTTGACATAGAAAAATACATCTCATAGTTTGTATACAAACAGACATGAAAAAGGAGGCTATGCTAATGGATTTTATTGAAAAGGCAAAAATCAGAATGGAACACTGGATTACGCATAATGATCATCATCAGGAGGAATACGGGATGTTCGTTGAGCAATTAGACGAGGCTGGAAAGAAGGAGAGTGCCGAACATATGAGAAAAATGGTAGAGTATACCGTCAAGAGCACCGATTGTCTAAGAGAAGCCCTGAAGACCCTTGAACAGTGAACCGATCATATTCAGAAAAAGAGGATTATAATGTGTGAAGCGCATGCGTTTATTTTAAAAAACGGTAAGGAAGAAAAGGTCCTGGATGATGTTGACCTGGTTGAATTGAATGATGATGAGGTGAAACTCGTCAGCATTTTTGGTGAGCAAAAAACCCTTAAGGCAAGACTCAAATTTTACAACAATACCGAAAGAAAGATCCTTTTTGAGCCGGTTTAGGGTTAATAATCCAAGCCCATGTGGCCGGAACCGACACTCTCACGCTACAGCATCTGCCACACAGGCGGGACGTAACAGCTCAATAAGCAGGGCCGTTAGTCCATAATGGCGAGGCATGCGGAGTTCCTTTCAAAGAGGGGGAACCTTAGTGGTTAACCCGGGAGAATGCGGAGGATGGGTTTAGGGGAAATCAACGGTGGTCATATGCGACCCTGAAAACCGGAGCGTAGAGATATTCGTTCATTGAAAGGTGAAAAAATGGAAAAATTACTTGAACAGGCTGCCGATATCATCATCAACTCTAAATTGACTCTTGCGCTGACGGGCGCAGGTATCTCAGTTGAATCGGGGATTCCTGATTTCAGGAGTGCCGGGGGACTATGGGATAGATTTGATCCGGCGGAATATGCCACAATTACAGCTTTTCGAGCCAATCCCGAAAAAGTTTGGGAAATGCTTCGAGAGATGGATGACGTGGTCAATCAGGCAAGGCCCAACCCTGCTCACATCGGAATGGGGGAACTGGAAAAAATGGGGCGCCTCCATTACATTATCACCCAGAATATTGATAACCTGCACCAGGCCGGTGGCTCAGCAAATGTCATCGAGTACCATGGAAACGCAAGCACTCTTTCCTGTTTGTGGTGTGGCAAGAAATATAAGACCGAAGAAAAGCGAAATGAACTTCCTCCCCGGTGTGAGTGTCAAAAAATCCTGAAGCCGGACGTGGTTTTTTTTGGAGAGGCAATTCCGGGAGATGCAATGAACCGATCCTTTGAGCTTGCGTCATCGGCCAATGCCCTGATGGTGGTAGGGACCTCGGCAGTGGTATCACCCGTTAATACCATCCCGGGCATTGCCAAACAAAACAGGGCAAAAATCATTGAAATCAACAAGGAACACACACATCTGACAGATAGCGTCACGGATGTTTTTTTGCAGGGAAGTGCCGGAAATATTATATCGGCCCTCGTGGAGGCTGTAAAAAAAAATAATTAAGGACGGCAGACACGGAAAAACGAGAATTTTCAATTACCCGGGTTTTAAAAAGTCTTCCAAAGGTATGACCTTACCCCCCTTTCTTATCGACTCTCTCATGCTTGCCCACGATCCTCTTACTTTCGCCTTTCGAAGATTATTTATCATGTCCTGGAATTCAGGGTTTTTTTCAATTATGCCTTGAATTTGCCTGTTGAGGTCTTTCCAGCTTTCCTCAATTTCCTCCATGTTCAGTTCAAAACCCCCTATGAATGAAAGCAAGTTCCCTAAAGAGGCCAAGAGCCCGAAATGTGTAGTCCCTTCAAGGTAGTAAGGACAATGGCACCATAAGCTGATGCAGTCAAAACCCCTCTTTGTGCTTTCGGAGTGCAAGGTTGAATGAATAGCACTTGGCCCCTGGTAGTTTATCGGGATAACGTTTTTCTGTCTTAACCTGGAAAAAAGGTCCTGGTTTGAAGCTATTCCGGAAATAATCCTATCGGAATGAAGGACATTATCATACATGCTCCCCAGAGTAATGATTGTTTTGACGTTTAATTTTTCACAAAGTGAAAGTAATTCCTGCGCAAAATGGAGCCACCGGAGGTTTGGTTCCCTGGCCTTTAATATAATAAGATCCTTCCCATTCGAACCGGTATGTGCGGAAAAAAAACCGCCCCCGGGCGATGAAATACCCTTCAGTGTCCCTTCTTCGATCTTCACTGTGGGCCGATTCTTATCATAGTGATAAAAAAGATCCGGGTTGAGCGAGGCAAAATGCCCGGCATTCAATTTGCGAATCATGTAGGCTGCCATGGCTCTTGAGACATCTAAGGCGTTGCCCCATCCGTCAAAACCCGCAATAAGGAGGGGTTCCTTCAGTTCGGGCAGTTTTTCTATAAAGATTCCTTTCTCTGTCATGTCTTTTATTTGACACTCATATACAGGAATGTCAAGGGTGTTCAATTCTTATTGACAAAGCCGGAAAAAGGTATAAATTAGCACGATTTGATATTTGAATTTTCCAAATATGCGCATCCGCATGGCCGAAAATGATGCGAGGAATAATGATTTGACCATAAAGATTGACAAGGCAGTCTTGGAGCAGTCCTGTAAAGAAATTATAGAGACGATCCTGTTCTGTCTTCCCGATGCCTATAAAGGAACCGTTTACCGGATAGGCAAACCCCCCGAAATGGTAGCAAGGCGGATTACGGCCGGCATCATTGATGATGAGAAAAAGGCCATATCCTGGGGTCTGCCGGTAAAGTCGGATTATAACCCCCCCGGAAAACCATGGAAGGAATACAGGGATGAACCGGACCGCCCCTTGGAGGCAATGGCCTGGTGTGTGGAGAAACAGAAAAGCTGGACATCGGAAAATCCCAACAACGACGTCCGGAGCGTCAGGCTTCAGGTTGATGGCATATGGGAAGATTTTCACCATATGGAACCTGTACTGATCCGGAAAGAAGACTTGTATCTTGGTAGCAGCCCAAATTTGGACTACCCACTGAATTTTAAAGGCGAAACTCTCTGGCAGGACAGCGAATACGTGGTAATCGCCGTTATTAAGATCCATTTCCAGCCTAATACAATCAAGATCGGGAGCCCGGAGACCCGGATCATAAAGAAACTTTCCCGTGCATTAGGCACGGAACTTCTTTCCTATCAGTTGAGGCAGCAGTCAGTTGAGGCCATGCGTCAATTGGCTGAGGACAAAATCAATTCATGCAATATACTTGCGGATTCTTTAAGAAATGTTATCACAAAGTCGGGGTTGATATTTTCGCTTATCAAATTGGAACTGGGATCCCTGAGGGAACAATGGGAAGGCGTCCTGCTTGAACAATCTGATCAAAGAAAAATGAAGATCGATGCTGTGCGCTCTCTAAACAAGGTCTTACGAGACACGGGCGGGACATCCAGTGAAATGGAAAGGGACTTGATTTTTATGCAGAACAAGTTCTTGAGCCTCTTCCTGCCGCCGGAGGGTGGTGAAAACTGGGTGCGGATGCAGATCGAGGAGAGATGGAACGAACTGCTTACAGGGAAATCCGCAAACGAAGAGCAAGTGAAAGAAATACACGGCTATATTGATCAATTGAAAAGGTCTCTGTATTTGGGTATGAACCCTGATCTTCTTGCGAAATATGACAAGATACCTGAATCCCTTAAGATGGAATGGATCGAACTTCTTTATAGAAACACAGATCATCTTGATTTGTTTTTTTTGGATAAATTGACCCGTATTCTTAAAGACCCCTCCCTCAAACTGCCCTTCCAGGAAAAGTCGAGAAAATGTCTGGTTCATCTAAGGACCCTTGCAGAGATTATGGGCCGGTTGGAAGATGATACAAATGCGGTTCTTCGTCAGGTGCTCAATGGCTGTGAAAACGGGGCGGTCCCCAAAGTTCCGTACAATAGACAAATTCGACAATCGATCCTTTAGCAGAAATGGAGCAACCAACCGTTTGATGATGCTCGGGTTAGATATATTGCCGAGAAGGCCTTGCCATTGAGTTTTGTCTTTTAAGACTCCTGTCGCGGCCCTTTTGCTCAATAGTTAGTGCCAATCCGTATACCAAAAAGGGGTACTAAGTTGAGTCCAATTCAGAAATGAGCAATTTTTAGC
>DAOUXC010000044.1 GCA_030666795.1 Desulfobacteraceae bacterium | reverse complement strand
ATGCTGGAGCATTCTTATGTCCCCTTCAGCCGTAGCGCAGTTGATCGGCTTTTTCAGATCGCTCTCGATCTTTTTTGCGCTTGAGGCACATGCCGCCAGGCAAAAGACCAGACAAAGCAGCAATAGCAACATTCTTCTTGTTCTTTTTGTGTTCATGGCTCTCCTCCCTAATTTGTTGAGTTAAAATTTCCAGTCAATGGGTCCACCTCTTCCGATCTCCATAAGTCCCTCCCCTGCCCCAAATGTTTCTGATACCTGGATTATGAACTCCGGCAACGGTCGAAGATCCCGCATGAGTCGGATGAACCGGTCATGCCAACAGGTGATTCATTTGACCTTGATAATAGGTGTTTCCGGAAGGCGACACATCCCCTGAAAAGGGTTAAAAATGGGGGATTTTTGATCAGCTTTTGTCCAATACTTGGAAAAAGGGATTCGAGGATTCAGAGTTTCAAGGGTTTCGCTGGCACACCCGGTATGATGGTGAAGGGAGACCCGAAGAGAGGGAGGATGAGGGAAGGCGCCGGCAAATAGCATTTGCCTAAGTACGAACTTAAATTTATTTTCTCCTTGATTTTCCATGCAAATATGAATGTAGACTTCAAATATGCAAGGAATAATTGACAGACATCTAACTGGTACAATCAAGAAACGCCTACAAAACAATCCGGCTGTAGCGATTCTGGGGCCACGGCAATGTGGAAAGACAACATTGGCCGGTCAAATAGTAAAGAAAATGAGCAGATCGGTCTATCTGGATCTTGAAAATCCTGGAGATCTGGCAAAACTTGATGATCCTCTTGCCTTTTTCAGTTTGCACAATGAGGATCTGGTGTGTCTCAATGAGATCCAGCGGGCTCCCGAACTTTTTTCATCCATTTCGATATTTTAAACCTGCCTAAATTTTCATTTTAAATAATTTGGCAGGGTTAAAATGTTAAAAATAGGAAAATATATTCCACTTTTTTGAAGGATAAACCTCCTTTCAAGACAATGGGACCGCACGACGTGGAGACGTATAGTCTTGAGGATTTATTTACCAAAACATCGCTGGAACAGAAAGCATCTTGTTGATTTCTGCATATTTATTCGATATGATAAATGATATTTATCGGAGGGATTACGTGATAAAAACAGTAAAGATATATCGCATGGGGGAAGAGCCAAAAGAAAGAAAGTATTGGCTCACCAGGCCGGCAATTGAAAGATTTCAAGCGCTTGAACAAATGAGGCAAAGTTTCCATGACAACGCTTCCGAAGGATTTCAAAGAGTTTATAAAGTTATTAAACAAAAATAACGTGAGATATATCGTTATCGGTGGTTATGCCGTCGTCTACCATGGTTATGTCAGATCAACAAATGACATAGACATATGGATTAATATCCACAAGGATAACATCAAAAAGGCGATAAAGGCACTCGACGAATTCGGATTTTCGTCATTAAACATAAATTTTGCAGATTTTTCACCAAATCAAATCATTCAGTTAGGCTACCCTCCCAACAGAATTGACCTTATAACCACCCCAGCCGGAGTTGACTTTGAGACGTGTTACGAATCCAAAGAACAGGTAACCATTGATAATATTACCGTTAATATCATTGATTTAGCAAATTTGATAAAGGCAAAAAGGGCAAGCAATAGAACAAGAGACCTCGCCGATATTGAGGAACTCACTTGAACCGCAGCGGTCGCACCGATTCTCCTCCTCGAACCCACAAATAAGGTTTCAGGTTCACCCGCCTTTGGCGGCGCCATAGGCGACCAGGGTTCAACGTTCTGGGTTGAAGAGTCGTTAAAGCTTGCATGCGGGCATCCGGCGCTTATTTCGGGCATTCAGCCCATTCACCCCATATGTAATGGCAGTGATTCTGGATCTTGATCGCTATCGTCGGCAATTCTTTCCGGCCTTCTAATGGTTCTTCTTGGCTTTTGTTCTGCAATATCCCTCCGGCCTGACGCCAAGGATTTGAGTGGCACAAAACGCTCCGCCATAATCCGCCCCGAAACCATCGCGCGGGACTTCGACGAATTTGCCGGCAAGGACCATGAATAGCGGCGTGTACGGCTTAGCATCCGGTAATGCCTTTTTGTAGCGCATTATGATCTCACCCAGGGCCGGTGAGCTTCCGGAGAGCCAGTACTCTGTCTTTTGAGTGCAGGGATGAAAAGACCGGACTTCGTGACCGATGATGACCCGGCCTTCCAGTATCTGTGCATCCGTACCCAGGGGTTTTAATGCCCTCAGTTTGCCCTCGTCAAAGGCCAGGTATAATAACGCTTCAACCGTAGGTGCTGTGCTCATCGGTTCATGCCGGCCGCGCTCAGCATATCGTGCGATGATGAGACCCTTTCGGATCCGAAGATCTTTCAGAGAAATTCGATCCCCTAACAGTACCGAGTTCGACCCCCGGTACCGGCCGTTCATGTTTTCCGCCACGGCCACATAATAGAAAGTTCCGCTGCCGCCCGGATCGTGAACAAGGACGAGCGCCGCATCCGTGTCGCCGTCACCGTCAATATCGCCTTCGACCACATCTTTTGCAACAGATGTTCGGCTCTTCGTGGCTGAACCGGGTGCCACGGCCTTCTCAAAGCGACCGTTTTTCAGGATTATCTCCTGTCCCTCAAGCATATAAGACGTGCTCACAGGGCCTGACACGATGCCATGATCGTATGGTTCGACCGGGATCCGTTTTTTACCGGCTGCAATAAAGTTCACTTCCGAACGGGGGATCACCGCCATGGACATGGCGACTTTCTCTTCAATGGGCATGGCTGACATGGTCTCCCTGGCCAGGATCTCGGCGATACCTTCCTTGAGGATGACCTTCATAATAGCTTTGCGATTATAGAAGGTCACGTTCCGTGAAAAGACAACCAGGTGATTCCTGAAATCAACATACGGAAGCTTCTCTGATGGTTTGAAGGCCTTCCAGACCCGGGCAAACCGGGACGGGTTTCCGAGATAGCCGGTCCGGGAGGAACGCTGTCCTCTTGGCAACCGTTCAAGCTCGGCAACGGGGTAGTCGCCGTGCCAGGAATGAAGGATAGGAAGCGCCTTTTGGTCGCCGCCTGCCATGGCGCTGCCGGCAGGCAGAAAGGATGCCGCAAACCATAGTGCCAAAGCCATAAAGGATTTTAGATTCATTTTTTGCCCATTACTACTTTTCTCCATCATTCTTTTCTATTACTTCGGTCACATTTGATGCAATCTCTCTCATTCCATTTCCTTTTTTTCCTCATCTTTCTCTTTCTCCCTATGTGCCCCCTCAAGGCCGGCTGCCTTTGTGAACGGCTCGTCGAAGTGCACATCGAGCTGCGGGTAAGCAATCATGATGCCCGCTTCCTTCAGACCCCACCAAATGGCTTCGTTGAGTGATGCTCGCCGCTTGCCGGCATCCCACGGGTTTTCGATCCAAACCCTGATCTTGAAGTTCACCGCAGAGCCCCCAAAATCAGAAAGAATTACCGCCGGCTGATGTTGGGAAGATGTCCAATCGAGTTGGCCGCAGACGCTCTCGAGGACCTCGCGGACTTTCTTGAGATCAGAGGAATAGGCAACTCCGACCGTCGTCTCAACTCGACAAACCGAATCCCGGTATGTATAGTTCGCGACCCGGTTCTGAACGAGTTGTGAGTTGGGGATCACCAGGTCCCTTTCGTCCTTGGATCTTACAATCGTCGCTCGAAATCCAATTGATTTGACCCTCACCATAGCGCCTTCGGTCTCCAGCACATCGCCGGGTTTGATGGTTCGTTCGAGTCTGAGCATCGCGCCCGAGATGTAGTTCTCGGATATGTTTTTCATGGCAAAGGCCAGCGCAACAGCAAACAGGCCGCTGGTGGTAAACAAAGACGACAGATTGATCCCCAAAACGTTTACGGCAATGAGAATGCCGGGCACCATGACAATGAAACGGGCGATGTTCCTGTATGTGCGGATAGTGGCTTCGTCATTATGGCTGTCTTGTCCGAGTCGGCGATCAATGAATCGTTTCAGTATCCGCCAAACCCAAAAGGCTACCAGGAGAATGGCTGTCGCCGCGAAAATCTTTATTCCCATCGCTTCGATATTTTTTAAATTGATGAACTCGAGCAATTCTCCGAAAAATTCCGATAAAGTGTTCATGCCAATCCCTCACCTCATTTTACTCGGCAGCGACCGGCCTGGTGCTCTTTCTCGGCCACCACCATGCCTAATTGCGATTTCTTCCTTCTCGTTGTTATTGGCTTCAGCTGTCCGGTTTCAAAGTCCCTTGTTAGGGTCACAATCCAAGGTTTAAGGCAGTTAGAGGTTTCAAGTGTAAGGTCACAGTTTTCATTTTCTGAAACCAGAGCACTGAAAACTGGCACCTGAAACCCTTAGGCTGATCTGTTTACTCCAGAGTGTTCTTGTAGACCTTTCCGTCTTTCATGATCAGCTTGAAGTTGTTCTCGTAGTCCAGCATCACCAAGATGTCTTCGATCGGGTTGCCGTCTACGATCAGCAGGTCGGCATAGGCTTCCGGTTCGATGACGCCCAGCTTGGCACCGGGATAGGGGTGCTTCAGATTCGAGAGGGCCAGGAGCTCGCCGTTGGCGCTGGTGACCTGCTTCAGCTGTTCCGCGTTCGAGTAGTACTCGGACCGGGTCTTGAACTCGAGGTTGGTGTTGTCGTATGCCGCCCGCACGCCGAACATGTCGGTCCCCCAGGCGACCTTGGCGCCGTACTGCTTTGCCCACTTGAAGCAGTTTGCGGATCCGTCCCTCGCCTGGTCCATTTTTGCCTTCTGGATCGGGTCGGCGAACACCGGGTTACCGTCGTTGGCCTCGTGGGAAACGACGTACGATTGGGGAACGATCCAGGCGTCCTTGTCGACCAGCTTCTTCATGGTTTCTTCTTTGATCAGCAGGCCGTGCTCAATGGTCTTGACGCCGCAATCCAGGGCCACATTGATCCCCTCGTCGGTGTGAACATGGGACGCGACGTAGGTCCCGTAGCGCGTGGCTTCGTCAACGGCTGCCGCGACCTCTTCCGGCGTGTACTGGACGGAGTACAGCGGGTCGGTCAGGCTGGTGACGCCGCCGCCCGTGCAAATCTTGATCTGAGAGACCTGCTTCGCTAGTGCTTCGCGGCAGGCCTTCCGCACCTCATCGACACCATCGGCCAACACGAAATAGCCCAGATCCGTTAACCTGAAATGTTCGCCGACGAAGTACTTCGAATAAGCGTTCGGGTTGCGCATATCGCCGTGGCCCGCGGTCTGGGCGAGCCCCATGCCACTGGAGAAGATTCTCGGGCCCGTGGCGAATCCCTGGTCAATCGCCTGTTTCAAGCCGAGGGTAGGGCCGCCGACATCGCGCACCGTCGTAAAACCGCGCATCAGGTACCGCTCCGCTTCGTTGGTCATGATCGCGCCGATGTAGTCCCAGGAATAAATGTTCACGAGCTCTTGAGGAGGTTTGCATAGCGCCAGGTGGGTATGGACGTCGCTGAGGCCCGGCATCAGCGTTCCGCCGCCGCCGTCGATTACGGCATCGTATCCGTCTTCCTGGCTGCCCGCATCGATGATCTTGTCAATCTTGTTGCCCACAAGGACAACATCCTGCCCGCTAATCAACTTGTCGGACGTTCCATTGAAAATACTGACATTATTGATCAAAGTTGTTTTTTCCTTTGTTTCCATTGTTCTTTCTCCTTTCAAAAATAAGGGTTCTGGGTTCAACATTTATCCGTCTCAGGCGGATTACCCGTTCAGGGTTGAAGGAGCTAAAAAGATGAATGTCCAAGCTTCAAGTCTCCCTGTCTCCCAGTTCCCTCGTCCCCCCCTCTCCTCTGCTACTTAACCAACACAAGTTCGCTGGGATACCATGTCTTGCCGAACCTGGGCTGCGGAGGGTTGTAAAAACGCAGCATCAAAAACAAACCTCTGACATGGTGTTTCTATTTCTGAGCCCGCCGAATCGCTTTACCCGGATAAACGCCCTTTAATACCTTTGAATCCTTGACCACGACGGTGCCGTTGACCACCACATAGGGAATGCCAGTTGATGGCAGACCGCCGTCTTCCATCGTTGAATTATCCGTTACCGTTTCGGGATCAAAGACAGTTATATCGGCGTCGGCACCTTCCTGAATACGGCCCTTGTGGGCCATCTGCTCGACTCCGTTGTCCTGCAGAAACCTGGCAATCATGTACGTCATCTTCGAAACCGCGAGATTCAGGGGAATATTCACCGCTTTCTCACGTGCCCAGCGGAGCAGTCTGGCGTGAGAGCCGGCGCCCCTGGGGTGCCCGTTAACGGCATCGAACGGGGTATCCCAATCGAGCGCCACGTCGCCGCTCTCCCGAATGGTGTAGGGAAAGGCATCGCTGCCGAGCACCGTGCCGGGATGCGCAAGCGCCTGATGGACAGTTTCCTCGGTGGCGTTGTAGAACATCACCGAGGTTCCCGGCGCGTTTGCGACCAGCTCCTCGTAGCGTTCCTTGGTCAATGGTTTCATATTGGACTGCTCGATGATGTTCTCATAGTTACGACCCATGTTGATCTGGTAGTTGTCCGGGTGAAGATAGTCGGCCCCCACGATGGTGCCGCCGAAGTTGTACGGGTATATTTCAGCCAGCACCTGGATCCCCTTCTCACGGGCATCGTCGATAAGCTGGAGCGCCTGGGGCGTATCGGCAAGCGATTGGGCCGTCATGTGCTGGATGACCAGTCCACCCCCATACAATTCCTGCGGGGCCATCATCTCGAGAAAACCCAACAGGCCACTTACAGGCGGCATCTGGCTGGAAAACCGTCCGTGAAGGAACACGGCCTGTCCATATTTGCCTGCAAGTTTCTGGCACAGCACAGACTCTGCCTGCGTGCTGCCGGCCACCATATATCCGGGACAGTGCCCGATACCGACGGATCCTTGCTGAATCCCTTCTTCCAGCATGTGTCCGATCTGTTCGATCTCCTCTTGGGTCGGCACCTGGGACGTCCACTTCATCGATGTATGGGTCTCTTTGGCAGCCCCGGTCATATCGTAAACGAAATCGCCGGCGAACTTTGACTTGTATCCTTTATTAAAGAGGTGCTCCCGAACCGGGATGGTTCCCACGGAAGCGCCGTAGTTGGTCCGGCTCTTTCCCTCAAGGGCGGCGTACCATTCATCGATCGGATAAACGCCGGCCTCGAGCTCCATGGGTGTGGTCACCCCGTCGCGAAGTGCCAACTTCTGCCCGAAGGGTGCGCCGGCGTTGTGACTATGCATGTCGATAAAGCCCGGCGCCACCACGTGGCCGGATGCGTCGACGGTCTCTTTGCCGTTGATTACCTGCTTGGTGACGGTGACAATCCTGCCGCCCTTGACACCCACATTTCGAACGGCATCCAGGCCGGTTTCAGGATCCATGACCCGGCCGCCGGTGATAACGAGGTCGTATGGTTCGTTTTGTTTTGTCATTGATGATCTCCTTTGTTTGTTGAACGGTTCAAAGTTCAGCGGTTCAATGGTTCAATGCTATCCCGCCTCGGGCGGGTTCAGGGTTTAATAAAAGTTTCTGTAGGACAACCCTGAACCGGGAACCTTGAACCAGGAACCTGCGTTTACACCATCACTCTGTTTTCGGATTCGTGGTCAACCATAAAGGAACGGTTAACCGCCAGTGAATGGCGGCCGCGCGCACCCCGAAGATACACAGGCAGCTTATAACCGAACTGATGAACCGATAATCCGGAAAAAGCTCCAGCAGGATAACATAGACCGTACATCCAAAGAGCACCGGCGTAGCGTAAAGCTCACGAGTCATTAATAGGGTTTGGCGACCTGCCAGCACATCGCGGATGAGGCCGCCGCCGATCGCCGTGACGATGCCCAGAATAACAGGCGCAAGCGGCAGCCCGAACCCTAAGTTCCATACTTTGTTCACCGCCTCAATCGCAAAAAGAGCTACGCCAAAGCCATCGACATAGAGCATCAGACTGTAGATCTCTTTGCGGGTGAATAACGAATTCGCTGAGAATGCCGCAATGCTCGCTCCGAGGGCGACCCATATGTAGTTCAGATCAATGGACCAGAAAACCGGTACATCCAGGATTAAGTCCCTCACGGTACCACCGCCGATCGCTGTTATGATGCCAAGGACAACTGCGCCAAAAAGATCGATGTTCTTGGGTGCCAGTGCGAGTACGGCCGTGACGGCAAAGGCAACTGTTCCGGCCATACCGATCCAGTAACTCAACGTTTCCATACTCAGTGTCCTCCACCCGTATCCGCCGTGAGAAGGCGGGTCAGTCGGAGTATCGGCGATTGCGATTCGTCCCCGGTGCCGATGCAGCCGTCAAAAACACGCTGCAACTTGTCATTGTCTATTCCATTCTGTGAAGCGATCATGACGATTTCTGTCCGTGGCGGCAGCGCCCCCCAAGCTTCGGTGTCGCCGATGTTGTATCGTTTGCCCACCATCTGCAAAACAACCTGGTGCGAGGGTAATTCTTCGAGATACACGAGGCCTTTCGCCCGGTAGATGGTATCAGGCAGCCTTTCAATGCCTGACCTCAGCTTAGGGAGTGACAGGGGCTGGTCGCTTGTCCAGTGCCAGGTGGCAAACGGATGCTCGTGCAAGTGAACGATATGACCGCCGGGAGCACCCCCGGACCGCCCCCTGGCCATGTGAATCCCGCTGCCCAGCATGAGGTTGAGCGGCACGCGCCCGTGAGTGGCTTCAATGATCCGGAGCCTCGGGACTGCCTCGTGCACCTGCGCCTTCACCGCTGCCAGTTTTTTGCTATCGACAAGATCCACCTTGTTCAGCACGACCATGTCGGCGTCCCGAATCTGCATGCGCGCCAGGTGCGCCGGTTCACCCCGCATGAGTTCGGGGAACTGCTCCGCATCAACCACTGTGATGACGTTATCAAGTGCCATCACGCACTCGATTTCCGGCAGCATAAAGGTATTGGCCACCCGCATGGGCTCGGACACCCCGCTGGTTTCGACGATCAACAACTCCGGCGGATCATCGCGCTGCACCAGTGCCATGCAGGCCGGAATCAAGTCATCGCGAATACTGCAGCACACGCACCCGTTGGCCAGGCTGACCGTTTCGCCATCAACGCCGACCACGAGTTTGGCGTCGATATTGATGGCACCGAAATCGTTGACCAGCACACCGGCCCGCATCCCGTGGTTCTCGCTGAGGATATAATTGAGGAGCGTGGTCTTGCCGGCACCTAAAAAGCCACCAATGACGATGACGGGGATCGTTTTATTGTTGCTGGTATCGCTGTCTCCATTCTGTGTAGGAATCCCCATGCCATTAACCATTGCCACCCTTAATGGCGCGCCCAGGATAGACTTTCAATACTTCCGAATCCTTGACCACGATGTTTCCATTGACAATCACATAGGGGATACCTGTTGAAGGCAACGCAAATTTTCCTGTTTCAGCTGCTGCATTGTCCGTAACGGTATCCGGATCAAAGATGGTAATATCCGCATTGGCACCGGGTTTCAGCCTTCCTAACTGCTTCATGGCCGGCACAAAGTCCTCCAACCACCTGGCGGTGAGATAAGTCATCTTTGAGATGGCGGTCATGAGCGGCATGTAGTTCCTTTCACGGACCAGGCGCAACGTCTTTGCGTAGGCCCCGGCGCCGCGTGGATGGGCGACACCTTTTTCCGGCGCATCGTCCCATTCAAGGTTCTTTCCGTTCATATCGGCAAAACCCATCGCGTCCGAACCGACAATGACGCCGTCGTGCTGCATGGCTGCGTCCACATCTTCCATCCGCATGTGGTGCATCATCATAAATCCACCCGGATCTTCTTTTCGATACTTGGCCAGAAGTTCTTTGGTCATTCTCTCGCCGGTCTTGATGTACAGGATATCCGAGTAATCCATCAGCATGGTCTCTTGGAATCCTTCTCCCAGATAGTCGGCCCCGATAACCGAAGACCCGAAATCGTAGGGATAGGCTTCGGCTAACACGTTCAGCCCTCTTTTTTGTGCGGCATCTACCAGAGAGAGTGCTTCTTTGGTTCTGTGCAGGGAGGTGCTATGAATATGTTGAATCAGGAGCGGCACATCATAGGCAAAAGAAAGCGCAATAACTTCTAAAATGCCCATGATACCACTGGGCTGTATGTTGGACATATACCGTACATGGGTGGCAATAAAGGTGTTGTAACGCTTTGCCAATGCAAATACGGCTTCCAGTTCAGCACTCGTGCATTTATTGTAATATCCAACAGGGACACCAATGCCGACAGCGCCCTGCTGCAATCCCTCTTCGATATTGGCCAGAATTTTTTCAATGTCCTTCGGATCATCCGTGTTTTTTTCGTGCCACTGGGACCCGTCGACGACACAGGCATTCATTGCACCCGTATACATACCAAGGCCCTTCGGGTCTACGCCGTCCAGCGCGGCCATACGTGCCCAGACATGCCCTACGGACACCGCATAATTGGCCTGGGCCTTGCCCTCTCTTTCTTTGTAAAAGACTTCAACAGGGTAGGCACCGGCCTCGATCTCCAGCGGACAGGTTACGCCATCACGCAGTTTTGTCTTAATGTCAAAGGGGCTCTGTCCATGGGCGTGGAGATCGATAAAACCCGGTGCCACCACATGGCCGGTGGCATCGATTGTATCCGTGCCCTGGATGGGCTGCTCTGTGATGATGTCGATCTTGTCGCTCGTAATGCCGACGTTGCGAACCGCGTCAAGGCCGCTCTCGGGATCCATGACCCGACCGCCGGTGATAACGACGTCGTATGGGTCATTTTGTTTTGTCATTTTGAATCTCCTTTTTGTTCTTTTATTTTGAATCTCCTATTTAACTGAGATAACCAATAAAGTTACTGTTTCACCGGACGCCTAATTGCCTTACCCGGATAAACACCCTTTAACACCTTTGAATCTTTGACCACGACAGTTCCATTGACCACGACATAGGGTATACCTGTAGAAGGCAGACCTCCGTCTTTCATGGTGGAGTTATCCTTAACCGTCTTGGGATCGAAGATTGTGATATCCGCATCGGCTCCCACCTGTATACGTCCCTTGTGTGCCATCTGCTCTACCCCATTATTCTGCAAATATTTGGCAATCAAGAAAGTCATCTTGGACACGCCGTCCATAAGAGGAATATCAACCTTCTTTTCCCGTACCAGGCGCAACAACCGGGCATGGGCACCAGCCCCGCGTGGGTGGCCGTTGACACCGTCATACGGCGTATCCCAGGCAATGGCCGGGCCCCCGGTCTTGCGTAATGTGTAAGGATATGAGTCACTGCCAAGAACTGTATTGGGATGTGCCAGTGCCATATTTACAGTATCTTCCGTCGCGTTGTAAAACAGCACTGATGTGCCGGGCGCGGTTTTGACTAATTCTTCGTAACGCGCTTTGGTAAGTGGCTTCATGGTGGAGACTTCGATAATGTCCTTATAGTCACGCCCCATCATTGGGCCATAGTTATCCGGATGCAGGTAATCCGCACCGACAATGGTTCCTCCAAAATTATAGGGATAAATCTCGGCAATTACCTGAACACCCTTGTCACGGGCATCATCGATTAATTTTAAGGCCTGGGGAGTCACGGAGAGCGTTTGAGCCGTCATATGTTGGATCACAACGCCGCCACCATAGATTGCCTGAGGCGCCATCATCTCATCGATGCCGAGCAATCCGCTTGTGGGCGGCTTCTGGCTTGAAAAGCGGCCGTGCACGAAGGTCGACACACCGTATTTCCCGGCAAGCTTCTGGGCCAGGTTGGACTCCTTCTGGGTCGAGCCGGATACCATGTATCCGGGGCAATGGCCGATACCGAGAGCACCCTGCTTTAATCCTTTTTCCAGCATATCTCCGATCTGCTCAATTTGTTTATCGGTTGCCAGCTGCGTCGACCATTTCATGGACGTGTGTGTATGTTTGGGTTTTTGCATGTCATACAGGAAATCCCCGTAGGCCTTGGTCTTGTATGCCGGGTTGAGCAATGTCTCCCGCACAGGGATCGTTCCGACAGTGGCCCCATAGTTGGTCTGTGACTTGCCTTCCAGATACGAATACCAGGTATCCACCGGGTAGACCCCGGCCTCAAGCTCCATCGGTGTGGTCACACCGTCGCGCAGGGCAAGCTTCTGGCCGAACGGCGCAGCGGTGTTGTGGTCGTGCATGTCAATAAAACCCGGAGCCACCACGTGACCTTTGGCATCAATCGTTTCCTTGCCCTGAATCTTGTCTTTTGTAATGACGGCGATCTTGCCGTCTTTAACACCGACATTGCGCATTGCATCCAATTTTGTTTCCGGGTCCATGACCCGGCCGTTGAGGATGACCAGGTCGTAGGTTTCCGCCGCGATGGCTGCTGGCATCGAAATCATAGATATGCTGACTAATAAGATCGCGGCAATTATCATAGAAGTGATTTTCGTTGGTTTCATTTTGTTTCCTCCTTTTTCACATTTCCTGGTATGAACACCGATTTTCTGTTCTTATACACCGCTTAAATTGATGGTATTCGTTTCCGAAGGAAGGCGCATCCCCTGAAAAGGGTTAAAAAAGGGGGATTTTTCACTTACAAAATTCCTTGGTTTAAAATCTTTTATTTAGTGCCCATCCACGACAGTGGATGGCACTATGTGGTGTCCAATTCATAAATGAGCAATTTTTTCGCTGATTAAGGAAGCATCCGCCGTCGCCCCTAACGGGGCTATGGCGGGACAAGCAAGGGAGAAGACGCCTTGTGGGGAGTAGCTCCCGTAGCGAAGCCACAAGCCGGAAACCCGCGGAGGACTCATAGCAGCGGGAAAAGGGCCATTTATGGATGGACACTATTTAATCAGCTCAATCTCATCCGGTCTCCAGGTCTTGTCGAACCAGGGCTTGTGTTCCGGATATAGAGAGTTACTGATCGGTCATCCGCTTAAAGCTTACATTGAATGTTTGTTTGTGTACCGCCTGAAAATAGGTCCCGATTAGAACATTCTGTTCTGGTGCATAAAGCAATTTATATGTAGAGCCCGGATAATTCACATCCCGCAGTTCGATAAAAATGTGGATTCGATTATTTTCATATTTCCAATTCGCGCGAGAGACATTGATCTTTCTCGGATTGAAATAGAAAGCCTTTAAACTGCCTTCGGGCTCGATGTCTTCTATGAGAATCACATATCCGCCGTCCTGCCGGACCCATTTCCCCTTAATGCCTTTAGCTTCGGAAAAGCCCCTGTTTTCGGGAAGTTCCTGTTCTTTAGAGAATGGACTTCCTATAAATATCCATAAAATGATGGCAAAAACACAGACCGCGATGACTATCAGCAGAATATTTATTCTGATTTTTGATTCTTCCATCATTTCCCTTTTTGGATCACAAGTGGTCCGTTGAATGCCATCATGACGTCCGAGGCAGGAAAACCGTTTTCAAGAAGTTGCGCCATGGCGTGCAGGTATTTGCGAATATGCAGGAAGAATTTCCTGTACCCGTCACAGAGATAATGCAGACCCGGCTCGTCATAATAAGTTTTCGCAAATCTATGTTTGGGGCACCCTCCCCGACATGCATTTAATACCTTACATTCCAGACACTGACGCGGCAGAGCTGTTTCCTTGCTGACACCGAAACCTTTCGCAATGGACTTATCAATCATTTCCAACGGATTATCTTCAAGGATATTGCCCAATTTATAGTCCGGATACACGGAATGGTCGCAAGAATAGATATCGCCGCTATGCTCCAGGACGAGCGATCGCCCGCATTGCCTGGCAAATATACAAACAGGGGAAGGACTTCCGATCCAGGCGTTCATTGCCCACTCGAAATTCATGACGAACGTCTTGCCCACATCATTTCTGATCCATTCGTCAAAGATCGCGATCAAAAAGTCGCCATACTTCCCGGGCTCAACAGACCACTCCGTGACCCGGCTATTGGCTTCATATTTATCCAATGACGCGGGACCTGCCAATCGAAGTCCGGATGCCTCTTCTTTGGAATCTGCCATTCGTTCAATGATCGGGAAAAGCTGAATGAACTCGACGCCTTCCTCCTTGAAGAAATGGTACACGTCAATGGGTTTATAGGCAGTCTCCCTGGCAACGCATGCCATGACGTTATATTCAACATCGTGCTTTTGAAGAAGTTTCAGGCCTTTCATGACGTTATCAAAGGTGCCTGCGCCGCCGCGGTCACGGCGATAGTGATCATGGATCTCTTTGGGGCCGTCAAGGCTGATCCCCACCATAAAGTGATGTCTCTTTAAAAATTCGCACCATCGATCGGTCAGCAAGGTACCGTTTGTCTGAAGGGAATTTTTTATGGTTTTCCGGTGTGCAAAAGGTTTTTGAAGATCAACGACCCGTTTAAAGAAATCCAGACCCAGCAGGGTCGGCTCGCCGCCCTGCCAGACGAATTCAACCTCCGGTGTCGGCTGAAAATGGATGTATTTTTTGATATACGCGGCAAGGACTCCATCGGACATGCGATATTCCTCACCTTTGGGAAAGAGCGCCTGCTTCTCGAGGTAAAAGCAGTAGGTGCAATTCAGATTGCACAGGGGTCCAATGGGTTTGGCGACGATATGCATGCCTTGCGGCAGAGGAGTTGTTTCTTTTGTTTTCATTTTGTTTTCTGATTGATTTAAGGTTTCAGGTGTCAGAAAATTCAAAAGCCTGAACACCGACACCTGAAACCTGCCTTTGCTGCACAATCAAATCAACCTCATTCGGCTGCCAGTTCGCCCGCCCCTTTGGTTGGACGGGCAGGTCTGTTGTTTATCATTTCAAATACTTTACATTCATATTTTCAATCTTACCGTTGAAGGCAAAGGGCGCGTCATGATAGTAATCCATGGAAACCGGAGACCCGAGATCGGTT
>DAOUXC010000320.1 GCA_030666795.1 Desulfobacteraceae bacterium | reverse complement strand
GCGACAGCAGGGCTAAAGTCATGCACTATTCCAGCACAGCCAGAGCATCCACGGCTATGGGCTTGCTGGCGGAGAGAATCACAGGATTGATGTCGATCTCTTTTATTCTATCATTCTCCATTCCAATCTGTCCTACCTTAATCAGGATATCGGCTAAAACATCCAGGTCCGCCGCCTCCATTCCACGGACAGCGTCTAATATTTTATGTCCTTTAATATCCCGCATCATGTCCAAGGCGTCCCGTTTTTCCAAAGGCGCTATGCGAAAAGAGATATCCTTCAATATCTCGGTGAAAATCCCTCCCAAGCCGAACATGACGCACGGACCGAACTGGGCATCGCGTGTCAGACCGATGACCAACTCCCGTTGCCCTTTTACCATCTCCTGAACAAGCACGGCGTTTCCCTCGCCACCCATACCGGCCATGATCTCTTCAAAGGCCGCTGTAGCCTCATCTTCATTCCTGATGTCCACTCGGATCAGGCCCTTTTCCGTCTTGTGTGAGATATCCGATGAGCAAGCTTTTAAAACGAGCGGGTACCCGATTTCTTGAGCCGCCTTTGCCAGATCTTTAACATCCTCTACCAGCACTTCCCTGGTTATCGGGATGTCGTATGTTTTCAGGATTTGTTTGGATTCGTACTCCGAAAGTGTTGTTTTCCCCTCACCTAACGCCTTTTCTATGATTTCCATTGGTTCCTCCGTTGCTGTTTATTAGTAACTCAGGTTATCAGGTTCACGGTGAACCCTTGAACCGTGAACCTAAGTAGTTCAGGCCCTTTCAATAAATCGTTGGCGATCCCGCAATAGCGAAAGGGACCAGGCCGCCTTTTCGATCGTTTGAAATATTGTCACCTTTTTTTCTTTCTCAAATTTTTCATTGATCTCTTTAACATTAGGGCCGTAAACCCAGCCCACTAAAGGTTTCCGCCTTTCTTTCGGGACCGCTTTGTTCACATCATCGGAAGCATCCAGAAAAGCAAAAGCGGGAAGTTCGGGAGCAATGGCCAGATAAAGGATTCCGTCAACATTGGGATCGTCCATAACGACATCCATTGCTTCCGCGCAGACATCTTTCAGCCCGTGTTTCATGATAGCTGGCCAGATATCCAACGGGTTACCAAGGGGCATCCATTCCGGGGAAAGATTCGCGATTCTGCTGATAGTCTTTTCGGAAAGGGAAGCCAGTTCAAGACCATAATTCTCCAGGGCGTCGCTTGCCATGATCCCGCCCGCCCCGGTTGGCGTGATAACGGCTATTCTGTTGCCCTTTATGGCCGGCTGTTGAAGCAGGGTCCTGACCGCGTCTCCCATCTGCCCGTCCTTATCGAGAAAAAGGAGCCCCGCCTGTTTAAGGGCGGACTTGTATATCTGGTAATGACCTGCCATAGAACCGCTGTGCGAGGCCGCGGCCTTTGCCCCGGCTTCACTCTGTCCCGTCTTAAATACAATGATGGGCTTTTGCTTCGCAATACGGGCGGCCAAGGAAAGAAAGCGTCTTGTCTGTTCCAGACCCTCCATGTGTATGGCAATAATTTTGGTATCAGGGTCGTCTCCCATGTATTCAAGGGCTTCGCAAAACCCTACATCACACGCATTGCCTATATCAATGCCCTTCCCTATCTGACCGCTAAAAACAGCGGCCCCCACAAAAAAGACCCCTGACTGGCAGATCAGGCCCACCGGGGCCTTTTCACGGGTAAGAGGCATAAAAGAAGTTGTGAACCTGTTGAAATTGTTCACGACGCCAAGCGTGTTAGGGCCTAATATGCGAACACCATTATGCCTCGCGGCATTTACCATCTCTTGTTGAAGTTCCTTACCCCTTGCGTCGGCATCCGCAAATCCCTGTGTAACGACAATAATGGCCTTGACCCCCGCGTCAATACATTCCTTAACGCTCTCGACCACCAAATCCCGGGGCAGACTGATAATGGCCAGATCTATTTCCTGCCCCACATCCTTGACACCCGGATATGCCTTTACCCCTAAGATGTCCTCCGCGTTTGGATTGATGGGATAAATTTCACACTCATACCCGTATTCAAGCATGTTCTCCATCAGATTATACGAGCCGGGTCCGCTCCTGCGGCTGATCCCGATAATAGCCACGCTTTTGGGCTCCATAAAATGTTTCACATTAACACCTCTCAGAAAGTCTTCATCTTCCCGTATTTCCAAAGATTAGCCATGGCCCTTGTTGCCCTTTCCGGGGTGGGATAATTGACCAGAGAACCTGATTCTTCAAGGGCCCTTATCTGTTCATCCCAGATTCCGGGAGGGGACAGGATACAACTGATAACAGGCTTCTGCTGTCCCCACTTTTCCAATAGACCGCTTATGCCTTTTAACGCGTCCACGTTGGCTGAAGCAAACATCATGAGAAACAGAATTCCGCCGACATTGTCGTCATCCATGACCGCCCTCACTATCCCCTCAATGGCCGATGAATCATACCAGGCCGGTCCCATGTCCACGGGGTTTGTCCTCAGCGCTAACGGGGGAAGGAGTTCATTTATCTTCTGCTGCGTCTTTTCGGTGAATCGGACAATATTTAGCCCCTGGTCCGCGCAAAGATCACAGGCCGCCATGCCCGGTCCTGCCTGGCCGGACAAGACGGCCATTCCCGGAGAATCGGGAATCGGACAAGAGGCCATGGCCTTGGCCGTGTCCAAAAGGGTCTCCGCGTTATCAACTGTCAGTATCCCGGCCTGGCTCAAGGCCCCCGTGTAGATCTCATGCCTGCCGGCCATGGATCCGGTGTGTGATAAAGACGCCTGATCACCCACCATTCCCTTACCCGTCTTGTAAGCAATGATCGGTTTTTTACCGTTATATTTTTTAGCACCCTCGATCAAATCCCGGGGCTCGTCTAGACCCTCGATATAGAGAACAATAACCTTTGAATCGGAATCATCCGTCAGATATTCAAGCATCTGGGCGAAGTCGACATTCAGCCGGTTGCCCAATCCAACGATCTTGCTGAAACCCACATCCGCACGCATGGCCATAAAACCGAGCAGGTGGGACATGCCTCCGCTCTGGCTGACCAGGCAGATGCCGCCTTTTTTGAGATGGGAGAATTCCGGTGTAAATGAGGCGTTGAGATCGGAATGGAAGTTTATCATACCAAAGGTATTGGGCCCGATTACCGGTATCCCGGCCTCATTGGCAATACCGGCTATTTCTTCATGGAGATCCGCTCCGGCCGGATCATCAATCTCTTTAAAACCCGCCGAGATAAGGACAATGCCTTTCACACCCTTGACCGCGCATTCCTTGAAAACACCCGGTACGAGTCCCGCGGGCAACACCACAATTGCCAGATCAACAGGGCCTTCATAATCCGTTATCGAAGGGAAGGCCATTAAACCCATAATCTCACTTCCACCCGGATTAACCGGGATAATCTTGTCGGAAAATCCCCCTTTTATCAGACTTTTCATGACATGAAAGCCTAATTTGGCCTCTTTGTCCGAGGCCCCTATCACAGCAACGGATTCGGGATTAAAGAGTATTTTCATATTCGCCATTTTTTTCATGAACTCAAATTCCTTTCCCAATTTCGGTCACGGTCTTCACCTTCCTTCATCATAAACCTTAGCCGGCAAAGAATTGATTCCTTTATTCATGCAATGTTATTTCGCTTTCTCAAAAGACCGGCGCCCTTTTGCCTGTTTCTGCCCAAGGGTATACTGATATCCTCCTCCTATACCGGCAGTGGCCGCTTCCGGACCCGGATAGATCAGTACCCCGGCCGGCTCTAACAACTCGTAGATCCTGTGGTATTCCGTTTCAGAACCGGTTATACTTCCTATTACGGGTTTCGTCAGGCTCTTGCATATAGCACCGACGTAGCCAAAATCCGGCACAAAAAAACAATTGGAGTGAAAGGCAATGGATATCAGCAATATGAAGTCCACATTCGGGTCATGGTCCAGGGCTCTCAACGCTATTTCGAAAGATTTTTCAGCGCCATTGACGTTTATGGCCGGCCCTATATCAACTGGATTTCCCGCTTCTTGATAGGGTGTATAGACCGGTTTAAGGGCTTCCTTTGTCTTGTCTGTCAATTCAGCAAGCTGAAGCCCGTATTTCTCCATGGTATCGACAGACATGATGGCCCCTGCCCCGGTATTGGTCACTATCCCCATCCTGTTTCCCTCTATACGTATCTTTCG
>DAOUXC010000261.1 GCA_030666795.1 Desulfobacteraceae bacterium | reverse complement strand
GCATCCTGGTACTGTTCGTATCTCCTTAAAGTTACTTCATCGCATTCTTCCTTGGTCGTCCCTATTTCTTTGGCCACATTTTCGGCAGTCTGGATCATTTTCAGCCCGGCATTTGGATCAGCATTGAAATTGTCCATCATCCAGTTTTCCGATATTACTTCACCGCCCGGGCCCATGGGGTTGGGCCATATGGTATGAGCGCCGTTGGAGCAGCGATCCGACATGAGGGCAAATCCGGTCTCATAGGTCCCGACCTCTATGTTGACCGCACAGAGATGAATACAGGTGGTTGATGTCGTACAGGCCTGGTTGATCATAAGTGCAGGCAACTCTTTTTCATTGTCAACCAGCATGGCCGCTGCCCATGTGTGGCTGTAAAACATATGGTGCTGCGAAATGGTTATTCCATAATACATATAGTCTAAAACCGTGGGATCAAGCTTGCTTGCCAGCATCCACCTTCTTGCCGTGTTTGCACCCAGAACAATACCATTCTCGTTTGCCATGGTACCCTGCCAGCGGCTGAACGGGCTTGAATAATAGCCTTTGTAAGGTATAAACGCTTTTGTCAACATGTTATGTCTCCTTTGGTTAAATTAGATTTTTTGCAACATTTTTTTACTTTGGAAAACATAGTAAATTTGCAGGTTCATTGCAAGGGTGAGGTGCTTTTCAATGCGATATCTCAAAACGCATTAGCAATGAAGTTTTTTAAGCGGGTTTTTCATACCGTCCCTGCTTATTCATCACTCCACTTGCCGTATTTTTCCCTGAGGATACGGTGAAGTATTTTTCCCGTGGGTGTTCTGGGCATTTCGTCATCCTTTAAGAAATCCATGGTCTTTGGCCTCTTGTACCCGGCTATTTTGCCACGACAATAGTCAAGGATCTCTTTGGCTAAATCTTCACCCGGCTCATACCCGGCATTCAACACTACCACGGCCTTAATGGCCTCTCCCCACTTATCATCCGGGATTCCGATCACGGCCACGTCCTGCACTGCCTCATGTGCTCCGACCACCTCTTCAACTTCAGAGGGATAAACGTTTTCACCGCCCGTGATAATCATATTGGCCTTTCTATCCACTAAGGTATAATAGCCATCCTCATCCCTTTTTACCATGTCGCCGGCCGAAGACCATTCACCCTCAAATGCCTCTTTGGTCTTTTCGGGCTCTTTCAGATACTCCTTGAAAAGCATGGGGGTCCGGTAAAACAGCTCTCCCACCTCCCCGTCCGGGACCTCATTTCTGTCCTCATCAAGTATTCTTATCCGATCAGTCCCGAATATCTCTTTACCGATAGACCCGAGCTTTTTGAACTGGTCCTCGGGTCTGAGAAGGGTCACGAGTCCGCCCTCGGTGCTCCCATATGCCTCCCAAAGTTCGGCATTCTTGAAATAATCCATAATGGCCACTTTCAGGTCTTTTCTCGCAGGAGCAGAGGATATAAGCAACTGTCGGATGGATGTCACATCTATGTTATTCTTCACCTCATCGGGAAGGGCCAACATCATGATATAATGGGTGGGCACCAGGGATGTATATGTTATTTTGTATTCGTCAATGGTCCTCAGCAGATCCTCGGGGTCAAAGCTGACCATGTTGTAGACGAATACCGGCGCCGACACCAAAGTATAAGGGAAAGAATAAAATATGGAATTGATGTGGCACATGGGCATGACCAGCATTACCTTATCCGTCGGGAGAACACCCATATTGATATTATTCAAATAATATTGTGACACCGTACTTTCATGTGTTCTCATAACACCTTTGGGCCTGCCTGTCGTACCCGATGTGTACATGATTGTCCAGATATCAGCGGAATCAACCATGATATCCGGCTCATCAGGCGAGGACTTGGAGAGCCACTCTTCAAAATCAATATATCCGTCAGGGACAGGCCCGTCTCCAATATAAACATACGCGTCTTCGGGAACAGGGAGTTTGTCCTTGATGCTGTCAATCATTTCCACAAAAGGGGCCTCCACGATAAAGGCTTTGCATTCCGAGTGATTGACGATGTATTCTATATTGGTCGCCGCCAACCTGAACATGATGGGAACTGCGATCTGCCCCCCTTTGGCGCAGCCGGCATAGATATCCATCCATTCGCCCCGGTTAAAGGCAATGACTGCAAATTTATCCTTGTGTCCCACGCCGAGGTCCTTTAGCCCGTTGGCCAAACGACACGACCTCTCGTTCCAGTCTTTAAAGTTAAATTCATTGTTCTTGTCCTGCCATCCTAACTTATCCGGATAATTCATGGCATTCATCTTTAACATAGTGCCTGCATGCATCCATTTGCTTACATTCATTTTAATACCTCCCTCCAACTTTGGTTTCTGTAAGGATATTGACTCAATGAAGCAGCCATAAAAAAATATGAATGTCGATTTTTGTCCTAACCCTTGGTTTCCATGGCAAAAAGAGCCGCCCCCACGGCGCCTGTTAACTGCGGGTATTCAGGAACCAAAACTTCACTTTCGGTGATCTCTCGGACCATATTCACCAAGTAAGGATTATGGGCCACCACACCACCTGTCATGACCACCCTTTCCGTAAGCGAATCCATCTCCAGGACCCGCTTGATAACAGAAAGAAAAAGCCCCTTCATTATATCCGGGACCTTTTTCCCCTGCCTGATCTTTTCCAGCACCTCCGTGCCGGAAAAAACAGTGCAATAGCTTCCCAATTCCACAATGTTTTCTGATTTCCGTGCAAGGCCGTCCATCTCTTCCAGGGGAATATCCAGACGGGCGGCCATCTCTTCAAGAAAAGCACCGGTTCCAGCCGCGCATTTTCGATTCATCTTGAAACTGACCCGTCGGCCGTGTTCATCCAGCTTGATAACCTTGTTATCCTGTCCACCTATATCAATAACCGTCATTGACATGGGGAAATAATGATAGCAGCCCTTGGCATGGCATCCTATCTCTGTCTTCGTATCATGACTGTAGGGGACATTCTTCCGTCCGTAGCCTGTGGAGATGCAGTTCGCTATGTCCTCTTTCGAGACCCCGGCCATTTCCAAAGATGACGCAAGGCAGATTTCGGCCGTCTCCGTAAAATCGGTTCCGGACTTTCTAACGGCATGACCTATCAGGTTTTTTCCCGCATCGAGGATGGCTACCTTGGTACGTGATGCCCCAACGTCGACGCCCGCGAATACAGCTTCAATTTTATCCGCCATGACCACTCAACAACCAATTACCAAAAAGAATTAAATGTAGCACCCTCTGTTTCTACCCCTCCTCCAATTGCTCTATAAATGCCTCGATATTGGTCTTTGCCTGTTCCTCCGAATAGCATCTCAAATCGCAGAGGTCACCGTTGATGGTGAGAACGGGAACACCCAGTTTTTCACTCAACCTTTCGGGCATACCATAGCGATTATTGGAATTATTGGGACAGGTCTTGGCATCGTGAAAGACAATGCCGTCAAACTTAAACTTGTTATAGCAATCCGTGATATATTGTTCCTTGTATGGCTCATCCCTGACGATAAAGAGTTCCGTGTATGCCACGGCCATGCTTTCAAAGGGTTCAGCCGGGTCAAGCTGATCGAATATCCAGCTATTGCAATAAGTGGAGGCCACCACACAGGCCTTCAGGGAATAGAACTGTTCGGAAAGGGGTCTCAGTTTACCCCATACGGGCATCCCTTCCCAGTAAAGACGATGCTTTTCTCCCTCCACCGCTGCCGTGCCATCTTTGACCCTCTGCTTAAGCTCGGGCAGAAGCAGTTCGTAATAATCGTTGGCCTCCTTGGTTCCCCTTCCCACTACGGCGGGAGCCATGTGAATTGTTGCGTCAAAAAAGGTCCAGGGAGATGGAACAGCCGCGGCCTCTTCAAGACAGGCCCTCCAGAGTTCCGAGGTACGCCTGGAATATCCAACCGCCTCCTTAAACCGATCCATGTCGAATTTTTCACCGGTCACTTCTTCCAGCTTTGGCACCAGGTCTTCTATCTGGCTGGCAATATCCTTGATCTGATACTCCCGAATATCACCGATATCCCTATGGGTGTGTACTCCGACGAGTGGAACGTCAAGTTCCCTCGAATACCAGGCAAACCAGTCCTGCACGTCCCTGCACTGGTTTGTATTGAAAACAAGCACGTCCGGCCTGGGGACCGACTCAATGTTATATGCCATGGTCAGGGGAGTCTTTTTCTGGAGATAAGAACCCACATCGCACGTCAGGTAAGAGCAGATATCGGGGGAGTACCCTATTGCATTTGTAAAGGGGATCAACTCCGTAGACATCCGTGTCGCTCCCAGCATGGCCCCGTGGTTTTCCGGGTAATAGACCAGAAAGCCCATTCCCCTCAGGAGTTCGGCAGGGCCGACGCTTGTACACCAGGCAATCTTCCGGGAACCTGTTTTTACCGCATTATCCATTTCGTAAAAATGGTCAGCCATTACCTTTTTCAATGTCTTGGCTGCCGCAATCTGTTTTCTTGTTGTCTTCTTTTCCTCGGACATATCTTCCTCTCTGATTGAAGATTGAAGATTGACTATTGACGATTGCAAATTGAAGGATCAATCGTCAATCCACAGCTATTCCATATTCTGTGCCACGATCTCGGTAATATCCATGATCTTGATCTTGCCGCGTTCCTGTTTGGGAATGGCCTTGGCCCCTTTTCTCAGATTATCCTTACAGGCCGCGCAGCCCGATACAATAATTTTCGCGCCGACTGCCAGGGCGTCTCTCACCCTTTCCGCCGCCATATCCACCGCCATATCGGGGTTATTGGCTAATACGCCACCTCCACCGCCGCAGCAGCGCGCCTGAAGCCTGTTCCTGGCCATTTCCACAAATTCAAGACCGGGAATAGCTTTTAATATATTTCTCGGTTCCTCAAAAATTTGAAAGGCCCTTCCCAGATCACAGGGATCATGGTAGGTGACCTTTTTTCCCAGGTCCCCCTTGAATTTCAGTTTTCCTTCATTGATCAGTTTCTCAAGATAGTGGACGGAATGATATACTTCCAATCCCAGATCCCCTACCTCCGGATAGATCTTCTTAAATGTCTTGTAGCACCCGGCACACGGGGTGACCAGTTCCTTTGCGCCCGTGGCCCTGATCCTTTCAATGACCTTCTCCGCATGCGGTTCAAATTCATCCGTTCCCATAAGGAACAGCGGAAACCCGCAGCAACCCTCTTCGGTCGCCAGGGTTGTGTAATCCACACCTACCGCGTCTAAAGGCTTTATCAGGCTTGGGATCATTTTCATATCCAGATAACTGGGCACACATCCCATAAAAAGAAGGGTCTCGGCCGTTTCTTTCATGGTCCCGTCTTTTATTTTCTGCTTGAGTTCAGAAGGATAGATATCGATCCTGTCCGCCTTGGCGCTCGCATACACATTACCCATCTTCATGATGTTGTCCCGAATCCCGAGTACCGGCTCAGGAGTAAACCCGTCCTTATACAGCTTCTTACGGGCCCCCTCAACGATCTCATCCACCTTGACCCGGGCCGGGCAGAAATAGGTACAGGCCTGGCACGTGGTACAACTTTAAAAGGCTTCCGCT
>DAOUXC010000214.1 GCA_030666795.1 Desulfobacteraceae bacterium | reverse complement strand
CCTTTTATTTCAAGGAGGTACATCTGGAGAGGATCATAGGGGACTAATGCCTTTTCCTCGGGTTGCACAACAGGGGCAAGGTCAAGAGGGCCTGAAACAGGATGATCGGACTTCGGCTTACCAGACTGTTTTGTCTTTTTCACTTTAGGTGATTTTTTTTTCATATTCTGGGCGTAACTATGAAAGGTAAAAGTTACGGGTTCACGGTTCGATGGTTGTTTGCTGCACCGTGGAACTTTGAACCCTGGTTTCCCCTGCAATACACGCGGCACGCCCCATGGCCATGAATACAGGTCAGGAACAAGCCTTTGTTCGTTCCATGCAAAGACAACTCCGCGAACAGCCGGAATGATCTTGAAATCCTACCCTAATATAATCTTCATATATCTCTTTTTGCCTGCCCTTAAGAGCAGAGAGTCGTTTCTCATGTCTTTTGAGTCGATTACCTGGTCGAATACCTTGATCCTTTGTTCATTAAGGTATCCCCCTCCCTGAGAAATTAGTCTGCGGGCCTCCCCACGGGTCTTGCACAGGCCTGTTTTTTCAAAGAGGGTGTAAGCAGGGATACCCGTTTCGAGATCTTCCGTACTTATGGCATAATTAGGAGCAGCTTCAGAAGCCATGGATTTATCAGGCCCAAACAAACCCTTAGAGGCCTGACGAGCCAGATCCGCCTCTTTTCGGCCGTGGCACAATGTGGTCGCTTCATAGGCCAACACGCCTTTTGCCTCTCTGATATCCGATCCTTTCAAGGCCCCCAGCCGCCTTACCTCATCTAAGGGTAGAAGCGTAAAAAGGGCCAAAAAACGCGCAATATCAAGGTCGTCCTGATTGATCCAGTACTGATAGTAATCATAGGGTGATGTCCGTTCCGGATCAAGCCAGACCGCCCCCTTGTGGGTCTTGCCCATCTTTATACCCGAAGATGTTGTCAAAAGGGGAAAGGTCAGGCCATGAACCGCTTTTCCTTCAAGCCGTCTCGTGAGGTCCGCGCCCGCAAGTATATTACCCCATTGGTCGTTTCCACCCATCTGGAGACGACAGTCGTAATGCTTGAACAGGTGCCAGAAGTCGTATGCCTGCAGGAGCATGTAATTGAATTCTATAAAATTCAACCCGGTTTCCAGCCTTATCCGGTAACTTTCTGCGGCCAACATCCTGTTGACGCTGAAGTGCCTGCCAATGTCTCTCAGGAAATCTACATAACCGAGATGCGTCAGCCAGTCGGCATTATTGACCATGATTGCTTTTTCATCGGAGAAATCTATAAAACGGGAGAGCTGTTCCTTAAGGGCCACTGCATTTTTATCAATTTCTTCACGCTTCATTATGGGACGCGTTTCCGTTTTTCCGCTGGGATCACCCACAAGACCTGTGCCGCCGCCAATGACGGCGATCGGCCTGTGTCCCGCCCGCTGCATATGTACCAGTGACATAATAGGCAGGAGGCTTCCTATATGAAAACTGCTGGCGGTCGGGTCAAAACCGATATAGCAGGTCGTGGAGTCCTGCAAAAGCTCCCGCACCAGATCCCTGTCCGTAACCTGTTCGATAAAACCTCTTGCCTGAAATGTATCAAAAACATTTTCCACTTTAGTTTTTTAATGCCTCCTTTTATATTTTAGGAGGCTGTCGGAAAACCCGTATCCGCGACGTAGGTATAATTGACACAAGACGCAGGGCGAAAGGCACACGGAGGGAATAATCGATTCCATCACCTCGGGCATTTTCTTTTCCTTGTGCCCTGTGCCATGAGCCTTCGACCATTCTCTTTTTACATCTGTACATTTTCCAACAGCCTCTAAAGTTCCTGTATTCCTACAGTCTCCTATGTGACTGCACATTTTCAAAGTTCAAGTTAAAGCCATTTACACGGATGGGACATGGCCTATGGGCAATTTATTGTGAACTTACGTCTTTGGGTAATCTCAGACGGACTACCTGTCCGGACCGGCCGAGGTCCTTAATTTTATTACCATTGAATTCGAGATAAACACCGCCTGCATTGCCTATCAGCACATCAAAACCCTCTCTTGCCTCCCATTGGGGGTTACTCCCGGCACGAAAAACATATTCTTTGGGTTCCCGGGAATCCACGACCATCCTGACATAGGTTCGTTCTCTGACAATGGCTTTAAGAATGAGTAAGTCGGATCCAGCCCCGGGTACGGGTACGGTATCACGGGATGGTATTTGTTCTATGGATGATTGCAAAGGACTTTCTCTCCCTACGGATAAGTCTTCCGGAGGTTCCATATCAGAGGGCTTTGCCCCTGGTTCCAGGGTGGAATTCAAACTTTCCGGGCTTGGACCCGGGGGGCTGGTCACTGGGCCCACGACCGGGCCGGCGACCGGTTTCTTTTGCTTACTGGAGAGCGCCGGCCCGGTTTCTTGTGGGGCGTCGAGGGTGTCCCTCAAATTCGTGACCTTGTCGACTTCAGCCCTTATTGTTTCAGAAACGGCCTGGATTTTCTCCTGCGCAGGGTATTCTTTCCAAAAATAGTAAGCAGATGCCATGATTATCAGGATAAATATCACTGTAACAAAGGGTGCCTTTCTATAGCTTGCAGGTTTCACAAGAGGCCTGGCAGGAGGCACCTCGGCAGGACCGTATTTTTGATAGAGGGCGACAATTTTTTCCTGTTCCAATCCAAGGGTACGGGCATAAGAACGGATGAATCCAGTCACAAAAACAGAAGAAGGAAGGTCTTCCCAGTTTTCATTCTCCAGTGCCTCAAGGATATAGGGCCTGATCCTTGTGGTTTCGGAGATTCGGGTATGGCTGAGCCCCATTTTTTCTCTTTGGTTTCTAAAAAGATCACCGATGCCCGCTCTTTTAAGAGATCCCTTTTCCTCATTTTCCGCATCCGCTCTTGGACCCTTTTGATTCTGCGAATCGGAAAGATAGGCCTCTTTTTCACTGGGCTGTATATGTCCTTTTTGACTCATTTATGAACATACCTTAAAAAATTATCTTCGTGTAAGCTTTGTCTGTCAGTTCCTTGATCCAGGCCGAATATCTTTTGTTGACCTCCTTCTGGTAAAAGATTTGGTAAATTGCATCCCTCACCTCTTCGATTGGCTTCACCCTTTCTTCCTGATTGTCGATCAATTTGACAATTTGTATCCCGGAAGGCCTGACGATGGGTTCGCTTATGTCGCCGGGGGACATCTTTTTGATAATTTCTCTGAGTTTGGGATCGATCTGAGAGGTTTTGAAAAAGCCGACATCCCCTCCGTCTTCTGCCCCGGGCCCCTTTGAGAATTTTCTTGCCAGTTCACCAAAATCTTCACCGCCCTTAAGCCTTGCGATGATGTCTTCGGCCTGACTGGAAAGGGAACCGGACCCGCCCTGCTTCAGTACTATAATGGCAAGATGTACTTTTCCTTTGACTATGAACTCATCCCTGTGGTTGTTGTAATATTCCGTGATATCTTCTTCCCTGATGATAATTTTTGACTTTACGGCAAAGTTGATCAGTTCCATCCGTTCTATCTGAACTTTGATTTTATCGCGGTAGGAATCATACGTCATTCCACCCTTTTTGAGACCGGCTATCAGATCTTCCTGGGTCAACCCGTTATTCTTTTTTATCCTTTCAATCGCTGAATCAACCTGCTGTGGGGTCACTTTGACCCCCAACTGCCTGATTTTGTCGAGTGTCAGTCTGTCCTCAATCAGTCTATTTAATATGCTACGGCGAGTCTCAAGGTACTTTTTTTCGTCCCGAAGCCTCAATTCAGCAGGATCCAGACCGGTCAGTTCCTTCATGCGGCCGTTCAATTCATATAGGGTGATCACCTCATCGTTAACAATGGCCACGACCCTGTTGCTTGTCTCTGCCAGAGCCGGTGACGGGTAACAGAAAAAAGCCGACGCTGTTAAAAAAAAGAGTACGTTAAAAACTTTTAGTCCGCGCATTTAAGATGTCTCCATTCCATTTAAAATATCTTGATTAATCTTGATTTCAAATTGACTCCTCAAATCAATAAGCCATTTTTTACAAAATAGCTCTCTCCTTTGAATGAGAAGCCTTGATTCTATTTCCCGAATGACCTCGGGAAGCTGCCTCATGCCTTCAGGTCGAACCGAAAGTACTTCAAAGATATGGAATCCATAGGGAGTCTTGACAACGGGACTGGTTTTGCCCAGTGGCGTCGAAAAAAGGGCTTTTTCCATGGATTCTTCCAGGTGACCACGGGCCATCCAACCTACTTTTCCTCCTTTATCAGCCTCAGGCCCTATTGAATATTTTTTGGCCAGCCCATGCATATCTTCCCCGTTATTGAGCCGTATGAGTAGTGCTTCGGCTTCTTCTTTCGACCTTGTGACGATTTGTCTGAATTCCAACATTTCAGGAGAGTTGAACTCCTCTTTGTTATCTTCAAAGTAACCCTTTACGTCCTGGTAGTCCGGCGGCTTAATTTTTTCAGTAACCTTCTTTAGGACCATGTTGACGAGGAGCTGCTCTCTTATTCTTTCCTCCCATTGTTCAGGGTCCACGTATCCCCGGAGCAGGGCATCTTTAAATGCACCTTCCGTATAATCCTTTTTAATGTCTTTTACGACTCTTTGCGCTTCACTTTCCGAGACAGAAATACCGATTTTCCTGCCGTATTCCAGGATCAAATAATGATCGATGACCAGTCCGAGTATCTGTCCCCTGATCCGGTTTCGGTCGTGATCCGGGACGTTCATGTCGGCGCTTATGAATTCCATGTCCTTTTTTAATTGATCAGTGGTGATTTGTCTTGACCCTACAACAATGACCACTTTGTCTTTCGCCTGGTCGGACGGACCGCAGCCAAGGATTAGAAAAGGTATAAGACAAAGACAAAAAGTCAAGCTACAACCCGCATGAAGATAGCCGGTCCTGTTTGTCCAGCATTGAATCATCGTGCTTTTATGATTTCGATTGATATTTTCAATCGTCAATTATTGATAACCTCGTAAAAAATCGCTCCGCGCCTTTTTACTCGGCGGGAAAGGGGAAGCCCTCCCCCGCCATTTGAAATGAATTCAAATGGTGCCGCCCTCTCCGAGCCGGAGGCCCACCCCAGACCGGGCTTACTCCCGCCCTGGCGGGACCGGTTGATGGACCTTTTACGAGCCCATCAATAACTAATCGAGGAATAGCCGATACGGAATGCCGCTATCTACTAAATTTGTAACTTCTCAAGAAATTGGGCTAAAGCCGTGCCGGAGGCCCCGATGGCAGGATCTGCACTTCGCTTCCACAGGCAAGCCATCTTCGTGGGCGGGTTCGGATACCCCTATTTATTGAGAAGATACCGAAATTTTCGGGAAATACCCGAATTTATTAGATTACCAGGAAAGATAGAAAATGCAAGCATATTCTTTGACCCTGATCCACCATCAAGATGTCATCTGCTGCGTTGCCTTCGGTCGTTTCTCCTTGCGGCGTATTATTTATACGCCTCAGTCGGCGCTCCTCGGCGCCTTGCATCTAACACCTTGCTGGTGCCCAGGGATTGCCCAAAATCCTTTATAAATATTGGCTATCAAGAATTTTGGTGGTGGATTTTGGTTGAATGCAGGCAATTGTCATTATCCCATTGTGCAGGTTTCGTAACGAAAGCCATAAAAAGGCACGGCAGTTATCACGCAAGATCAAGGGCCGCAACGGTCTTTTCGATTTCTTGGAGATCATTGGGCAGAGAATGAAAACCGGTATTGACCTTCAGCTTGTTACCGGCCAAAAACTGAAACATCCCGGGTTTACTACTCACCAACCGGACCAGCGGTTCAGGATCAACAGGGTTGTCTTGAGAAAAGGTCAGGCTAAGACTGTGACGTCCGGCATCTAATCTGGTTATTCCCAATTTTTTTAAAAGGATACGAATGGACATAACGCCCAAGAGATCTTTTACCTCTTGTGGCGGGGGTCCGAAACGATCATTGATTTCCTCCTCTATGGCATTAAGGTCCTTTTTTTCTTTCAGATTGGAAAGTCTTCTGTACAGGTTGAGCCGGACGTCCGTATCGATCACATAATCTTCGGGCAGGAAGGCGGTTATGTCCACATTGATTTCCGGGTTAATGTCCTCGTGCCATTCTTCCCCCTTGAGTTCGGCAATGGTCCGCTCAATAAGTTTCAGGTAAAGTTCATAACCGATAGCCGAAATCTGTCCTGACTGGGCAAAACCGAGGATATTCCCGCCGCCTCTGATTTTAAGGTCATGCATGGCAAGGTGAAGACCTGCACCCAAATGGGAAAAATCCATGAGGGCCTTAAGTCTTTTTTCCGCGTCCTTTGATAATCCCGAACTATTTGAAAGCAGCAGGAATGCACGGGCCTTTTCCTTAGACCTTCCCACCCTCCCCCTTAGCTGATATACCTGGGCCAGGCCTAAGCGGTCCACCTCGTTGATGATGATCGTATTGGCCGACGGGATATCAAGTCCGGCCTCTATAATTGTCGTGCACACGAGTACGTCGATTTTTTTATCAAGGAAACGCATCATGGTTGCTTCCAGTTCTTTTTCCTTCATCTGGCCGTGGGCTACTGCAAAGCGGGCCTGGGGCTCTATTTGCCTCAACTTATCGGCCATGTAATCAATGGTTTGCACCCTGTTGTGCACGAAAAATACCTGCCCGCCTCTCTCAAGTTCAAATTGTAAGGCTCGCTTAATGAGGGATTCATCATACGGCGACAGATACGATTTG
>DAOUXC010000342.1 GCA_030666795.1 Desulfobacteraceae bacterium | reverse complement strand
TGAACTTTAGATCACTTTAGACACTTTTAACTTGTATGCCTGATGGCTTTCATAAGCAATTAACCAACTCGACTACTAAACTGTGCCGGAGGTACAAATGAAAGAACCTTTTGTTGATTTCATGAATAAAGAGCTGGGGTCTAAAACGGTTTTGATCGCATGCGGGCTTCCAGCATCGTATAAAACGGAAACCACCGAAGTTATTGCAGAGATAAAGGGTTACAGGATCTTGAGAACAGACATGATCCGCCTCGAGGTCCTGAAAAATGAAGATATCTTCGATGAAAAGGTGGCCTCAAGCATGAACAAGAGGACGCTCGTGTATGACGAAATGTTTAGAATGGCCCATGAGCTGGCAGGAAAAGGGGAGGGGGTCATTCTGGATGCCACGTTTGTAACCCAGACACTGAGAAGACGGGCCGCTGAAGTAGCGGCAAAGACCGGAATGTCTTTTGTCATTCAACAGACCCGATGTTCGAAAGATGTGTCTCTGAGGAGAATATCCGCTCGAACCAAGGAAAATTATGAATCAAACGCCCTGACTGAACAGGCATATACAAACAATGTAAAAAAGTTTGAAACAGTGGACCTGGACGACTTGAAGAGTCTTCATCCCGGACTTAACATTGTCCATCTTCTGGTTGATACCACATCAGACTTGACGGAAGAATGGTTTGTGATTGATAAGGTTACCCGTTAATGATCGAAAAGCTTAAAAAAAGAATTAGAGCTGCAAGAAATGAGATCCCGGCCGATCTCGTCCTGAAAAAGGGAAGGGTGGTTAACGTATTTACCGGAGCAATCAATGAAAAGGATGTGGCAATCTGGGATGGTGTCATTGTGGGGATTGGTCCCGATTATCAGGGCAAGGAAGAAAAAGACATAGAAGGCAAATGGGTCATCCCCGGCCTGATTGACGCGCATATTCACATAGAAAGCAGCATGCTGGTTCCCTCCTGTCTTGCCGCGGCCTTAGTGGTTCACGGAACGACGACCATTGTCGCGGATCCCCATGAAATCGCGAACGTAATGGGGCTTGAGGGAATCCGTTTTATGATAAGGGACAGCCAGGACGTCCCCTTTGATATTTTTTTCATGGCCCCTTCGTGTGTGCCTGCAACCCATTTGGAAACGGCAGGTGCCTACTTAGGACCTTCGGATCTGTTGAAGCTCAATGATGAGCCGCGTATCCTTGGATTGGCAGAAATGATGAATTTCCCCGGTGTCCTTTCGGGAGACCAGAAAGTACTTGAAAAAATTGATCTCTTTAAGAATAAAATTTTGGATGGCCACTGTCCCTCGCTTTCGGGTAATGATCTGCAGGCATATGTGACCGCCGGGATTCGTTCGGATCACGAAACAACTGTCCTTGCGGAAGGCCTTGAAAAGGTTGAGGCCGGTATGATGCTCATGATCCGGGAAGGTACATCGGCTAAAAATTTAGACGAACTGGTTCCCTTGGTTAACAGAGGTAATGCCAGGCGTTTTTGTTTTGTCTCGGATGATTTGCACCCCGAAGATATTCAAAAGCGGGGTCATTTGAACTATATGATAAAAAAAGCGATTCAATTAGGTCTCGACCCTGTCACTGCCATTCAGTTAGCGACCCTGAACCCGGCAGAATACTTCGGTCTTAAAGACAGGGGGGCTGTTGCTCCGGGCCTTCGTGCCGATCTCGCTGTGCTGAATGACCTTGAAAGCTTTGAAGTGAATTCTGTTTACCAAGAAGGTCGCATGGTCGTTGACAAGGGGTCTCTGGTCAATCTTTCCAATGGTCAGGACATGGCCACTTTAGTGAAGCCCGAACCCCTGAATATATCCCCATTGAGCCCTGAGAGCTTTCGCGTTCCTTATTCAGAGGACAAGGCTAAGGTGATTGAGGTGGTACCCGGGCAGCTAATAACGCACATGCGTTTTGAAAAAATTAAATCAGACAATGGCCATGTGATGACGGACACTGAATCAGACATCCTGAAACTGTGCGTGGTGGAAAGACACAGGGCCACCGGTCATCTGGGATTGGGCCTGGTCACGGGTTTTGGGCTTAAGCGTGGCGCTATGGCTACATCGGTTGCCCACGACTCCCACAATGTCATTGCGGTGGGTGTCACTGATGAGGAAATCTACAGGGCTGTTGAAGCAGTGAGGATTATGGGCGGGGGGCTCAGCGTTGTAAAAGACAATGAGATCCTTGCGAAAGTACCCCTTGAAATCGCAGGTCTTATGTCCGGTGAGCCACTGGAAACCCTTGTTCAAAAGCTTCGGGAGATAAAAAAGGCCGCGGCCGGGTTGGGTTGTGCCCTTGAAGAACCATTCATGGCACTTTCCTTTTTGGCCCTTCCTGTTATCCCCGAACTCAAATTGACCGACATGGGTCTGGTGGATGTGAATAAATTTGAAATAGTTCCCCTGTTTCATAAGGATTAATGAATTGTGAAAATTTTATCTGCACAAAATATCACATGGATAAAACCCTTACGGCCGCCCTGGCGCAATTTGCCCGGCATCCGGTATTTACGGTGTAAAGCTTTGGGAATTGATATCGTAGAACTGCACACATAAGTAAGGACTGGACCAGGGGTAAACTTCGAATATGGAATTTAGGCTTAAGCCTTTTATAATTCCATGGTATATTAAAAAATTACTGAAAACTTCAGCTCACTTTTTTAGAGGACCTTTTTCATGCCTTCCGCATCGGTGGGAATCATATACAAGCATCACCATGAGCCTGCAAAATCAGAGGCCAAGAAACTTGAAGACTGGTTTAAGAAAAAAGGTATCAAGGTATTTTCAGAAGAAATGAAGGCCGCAGAATCCTTGCACAAGGGCCTTGAAGAATCCTCGGATATTCCAAAGACCGTGGATTGGGTCGTTGTCCTTGGCGGGGATGGAACCCTTCTGGGGGCTGCCCGCCGGGTTGGCCGTTACGGAGTGCCCATTCTGGGTGTGAATTTAGGGGGCCTGGGCTTTCTTACAGGGATTACCTTGGAACGTCTTTATCCGGTGATAGAGATGATGATCGAAGGACGCCTTGAACTTGAAACCAGGATAATGATCGAGTCCAAAGTGTTACGAGCGGGCGAAGAGGTATGCCGTTTTCAGGTCTTAAATGACGTGGTAATCAACAAAGGTACCTTGGCAAGGATAATAGACCTCGATGTGACGATCAATGAGGAATTTTTGACTACCTTCAGGGCCGACGGCCTCATCATTTCAACTGCAACAGGTTCCACTGCATACAATCTGTCGGCAGGCGGTCCCATACTCTACCCGACCATGGAAACCCTTATCTTAACTCCCATCTGCCCTTTCGCGTTGACAAATCGCCCCATTATTATTCCCGATTCCGCCATTATTCAAATCAAGATGGGAAAGGAGAGTGAAGAAACGGTTCTTTTAACATTTGACGGGCAGGTTGGTTTTGATCTCCATTATGGAGACGAGGTAATCATCTACAAGTCAAAAGAAAAAATCAAACTCCTAAGCCCAAAGGATCACAGTTATTTTGAGGTCCTAAGAACCAAGCTAATGTGGGGTGGGGCGACTTACAACCATGCAGACCATTAAGCGCGTTTTCCGCGTGAATCGTAGGGACATCAGC
>DAOUXC010000097.1 GCA_030666795.1 Desulfobacteraceae bacterium | reverse complement strand
GGCAGTCGGAGCTTGTCACGCAGGTCTTGGCGTCATGGCTGGTGATAGGGGATGAGGACCTGCCCCTGAGCCCCAGATTATTGGGTAAGCCGGGCGTCGGAAAGACCACCCTGGCATACCACGCGGGGCGTTCTCTGGGCCGGCCCGTGTATCTTTTTCAGGCCACCATGGATACACGTCCGGAGGACCTGATCGTCACCCCTGTGATTTCCGAAGGGGGAAAGATCAAATATATGGCCAGCTCGGTGGTCTCTGCCATGATCAAAGGGGGTGTTGCCATCATTGATGAAGGAAACAGGATGAGCGAAAAAAGCTGGGCCTCCCTGGCCCCGTTACTGGACAACAGACGATACGTGGAGTCGATTGTTGCCGGTATCAAGATCAAGGCGGCACCGGAATTTCGCCTTTGTACGACCATGAATGATGATGCCAGCACATTTGAGCTTCCGGAATATATCCATTCCAGGCTCCAGCCGAGAATTTTCATTGATTTTCCGGAAAGAGACGAGGAATTGTTGATTTTGCAGAGCAACCTCCCCTTTGCCGATGATGAGATACTTGAATACGTGGTTCAATTTCTCCAGGCCGCGCATGAGGCAGATGAGCGCTACTCGGTCAGGGATGGTATCAACATTGCGCGCTATGCCCTGAAAAGACTTGTTGAAAGCGCTGAGCGTTTGACATCAACGGATCGGAAGCAAAGAACGTCAGGCTACCTGAAGGAAGGAGCATCCATGATCCTTGATCCGACTGCCGCCGAATACTTCAAGGATCTCATGGATGATATGGATGAAGAATAGGGAAAAAAGAATACAGTGGAAAAATATCCGCATGGTCCCTGTCCTGCATAACAGGGTGGAATTTGCCATGGAGGTAAGGCGGCAGTTTGAGGAGTTCAAACCGGATTGCGTGGCCGTGGAATTTCCGGATACATTAGAGGAAAAGATTATTAAAGGTATAAAAAGGCTTCCCCTCTTGTCAGTGGTTTATTACGAGGAAGAGGACGGCGAGTTTATATACCTGGTTTTAGAGCCGACCGACGGTCAGGTGGAGGCCATTCGTCTGGCCCTCTCAAGAGGAATCCCCGTTCATTTCATTGACCGGGATACGGAAGGCTATCCCCTTGACTTTTCCACCATGCCCGATCCCTATGCCGTTACAAAGATAGGTCATTATATGTACTGCAATGCCTATGTCAGGCTTTGTTCGGGAGAGACCGTTCTCCCTGATGACACCCTTCGGGAAAAGACTATGGCCTATCATCTCAAGCTATTGAACAGAAAAGGGGAACGGGTTCTTTTTGTAGGCGGTTTGTCTCACCTTCCCGGAATCCTTGATATGCTTGACCAGCCTCAGACCCAGGTGATCGGCCGTAGAAAAAGGCATGGAGTCGGGCTGGCCCATCTGCACGAGGAATCGAGCAGGGAAATAATGACCGAAATGCCTTTTCTTGCGGCGACATATGAGCATGCCAGGTCAGGGGACAGACCGGATGATCTGGACCGGCTCAAACTGAACAGTGATTTGATCACTACTGCCAGAGAAAACCACTTGAAGAACAGCAAAGAAGAATTATTGCGCACACAGATAAAGATCCTGCACCGTTTTGCCAGGAACTACGCGTTACTCACGGGGGAACTTGTCCCGAGTTTTTACCAGGTTATTGTCGCGGCCCGTGGGGTCGCGGACGACAATTTTGCCTATGAGGTCTGGAAAAAGGGAAGCGATTATCCCTGGCAGACAGAGGAGCCCGGTATGCCGGTGCTCAATTTGAAAGGGGAAGACCTCTTTCTTGACCATAAGCGGATAAAATTTCACAGACGGCTCAAGACCATGCGGACCCGTCTGGTTCCGGTTCCGGTAAGGAAAAAGAAAAGGGAAAAATATCCCGGAGAGTGGAACAGAAAATTCCATCCGTTTTCCATCTGTTCCTATCCGCCGGAGGACGTTGTGATTGAAGGTTACGGCCGGTATCTCCAGAAGAGGGCTCTTGAAATCAAATCTGAAGAGAACAGCAGGATCGAACCCTTTGTCTGTTCCATGCTGGACGGCCTGGATATAAGGGAGACCATCAGGGAGTGGACCAGTGGAAATATCTATGTAAAGGCGGAAAGGCCTCTCCGGGGAAAGGTCGGTTCGGTTGTGGTCATTTTTGATCCTGATTTTTCAGACGATAAAGGGAAAGAGGCTTTCCCGTGGTGTGTCACCTGGCTGGGGGAGCATGACCAGGAATCGGACATGGCCTTTTACAGTACGCCCGCGGGCGAGGTCATGGACGGACCGGGCATTTCACGGTGCCAATACGGAGGTTTCATGCTCACCTATCCGCCCCTGCGTGTCTATGACATATGGAGGGACCCATTTTTTGAGGCGGCCAGAAACAAACCGGAGCGGTTGCTCATGGCCGCCCTCGATTACAGCCTGGAAAACCACGTGGTCCACGTGGCCGCCACACCCCCTTCCGGGTGGTGCCGGAGCATGGCCGCGCGTCTGGGCAAAAAGATCATTTACCTTCCCATCGGCTCCTTTTCACCGGTCACCTTGAAAAAGATCAGGCAATTTCATGTCCTGGACGGGCATCCTGTCAGAAAGTATGCGCGTGATTATATTTAGTGTCTACCCAGAAACGGCCTTTTTCTGTGATCCCTTCTTGCTTGGGGACAGGTCAGCGTCAATGGACACATGGCGCAAGGCGCAGGGCGTAAGGCGAAAGGCGCAGGGAAAGGATCATCAATTCCATCAGCTTGGGCCCTGTGCCACTGTTACTGATATACCTCCTGATAATTGTCAGTTGTAACCTTGCCTGTTTCATAGTCTTCATGCCACCCGTCCGGGACAGGCATTTTTCTATACAGACGCTCGCGGTCGGCTTCAAGCAAAAGGCGGGGTTTGCGCATGAAATCAGCCGCGCACATAACCTTTTTGCCTGTCTCTGACGATAGTTTTCTTAACCATTCGAGCCCTTCATGACTTCTCATCAGATGGTGATCGAGGATCACACGGTCAATTGCCCGGCACAGCCTTTCCGCATTATGCCATGCCCTTTTGATCTGGTCCTTTGATAAACGCGACAGGTAGAGTGGGGGCCCGCCCGCCAATACGATGTCAGGTTTCCAGGAAATAATCTTTGAAACCGTTTCATCATCTAAGAGCTGGATATCCGGGGCATGGACAAAGACTTCATCATCTTGAATCCTTGTCATGATAACAGTCTCACAGGCATCTTTTTCCTCACCGTGCGGTACTGCCGCGGAAAAAGTCATGGGGCCGTCTTTTTTCCCTTCTGCTGAAATCAAATCGATGTGCAGAATTGTCGTCAGGGCTTTCGCCCGATGTTCCTCGGTCGCGGAGTAATGGAACGGGTCTTTGGTCCACACCCTCATGTGCGAATTCAATCCGACCAGCCTGTAAATACTCAACTGATAGGGATTGGCATCCGCCAAGGGCACGTGATCGCCGTGCAGATGACTCAAAACGATGTCCGTGGATTCGCTCCAGGCACGGACAATTTTCTCTTGGGCCTTTTCATCCAAAGCGACTTGGGCGGGATGGGGGAGTAGGTGGTGTCTCACATAGCCCAAGGCGATTCCAGGATCCAACAATATGTTTCTATCTTTGGTTTTTACAAAACAGCACAACCCCCTCACACCTAAAGATTCGGCCCCTATGATTTCAATGTTCATAACAGTTTGATAAGAACTTGCCTTTTCATTAGGGAAGTATAGTGGGAGCGGTCTTGTGAGTCAATCAAAGTCCGACTACAGGGTGATGTGGTTGTAACTGTAGGGAGTGAAATGAGGGTACTGGCCTGTTAAGGGTATGGAAGTGGAGAATCAGGCCGTGAAGGTTTCCGGATATCGGGGGTCCGCAAATAGTTCATCATATGTCGTTGACAGTAAACATAAAAAAACCGGGAATAGATTTCAATCTTTACCGACAGAGGGGATGTACATGGGGGGCATGTCGGCAAAAACAATGCTGCAATCATTCCCGAGTGTCGATTCCGCTTCAGCTATTGCCTCTTCCACTTTGTTGAAAGGTTCGAATCCAATTCGTTGCGCAGCCTCCCTGTCCTGGGCCCCGGCCAAAAAGATTCGGCTGAGATGGTTAAAGGCGAATGCGCCCTGTCCCCATAAAATCAGGGGATGGGAACCGTGAAATCCATACGCGTACCTGTATTTATGCACGTATTCCGGGCGATGGGCGAAATCTTCGGCATAAAGGTCCCATATTTCGTATGGATCATCTATTTCAGGGAGTATGCGATCATAAAGCTCACTATATGAAGGGTGATTGAGGGGATGAAATTGTCTCAAACAGGGATGCGCGAAGATGGCTATTCCCCCCTGTCTGATGAGGGGCCGATTGTGATAGAGCCCAAAGGCATAGGAGAGGGCCTGGTTCCTCACAAGAATTGGATTGATCTTTGACAAATTCGAATAGTAGGCCTGATCGGGAATGCCAAAGATGCCCACATCCGCCTGTTCAGACACGTCAACGACCTGTTGCTCGTAGAGCCTGTCCAGGGTCTTTTCGTGCACGGAAGGAATATGACCCGCGTGGACAGCAATTATCTCCTGGGGCTGTGCCGTGTTCAAGACCGATTCAATGGTAAAAAGCCTCTTGTTCTCCCTGGCCAGTTCCTTATCAACCACATCCCCCATCTCCCATAAAAGCTTTTGAAAAGATGACCGTTTGGCATCCATAACCGACTTGCCACTCGCTCCCCTGAAGGGACGATGATGATGCCGGATGCTCCGAAAAGTGCTCAACCCTACCATAATCGACTTCCAGCCGCCGTGAAACGGGAGGCTTGTTATGTTGACGTAAAAAAGCTGGTCTGACTCGATCACGGCCCGGTTCAGTTCAATCTCAAGTCCTCGCTGCGTTTCCCCAAAAAATACCTGATTTTCGCGGTCCTCGGCATCATGGCAGAAAAGCCGGCTTGGGCCAAAACGAAGGGCGATTTTATCCCCCAATATGGTGGAGAGTTCACGATTGGTAAATTTGCGGTGTAAGGCATTCGCACAGATCAGCCGAACATCACCCGGCGCAACATTTAATTTCTCCAATTCCTCCAAAAGCACGGTAATGGCCAGTTCACGAAAATCCGGCCTTTTCATGGGAATCTGTGGAATGACCGGATCATCAAAAGCAATGGTCACCTTGGAACCCGGACCGACGAGATCTGATATGGGATCGTGGTCAACAGGATGATGGAGGGATTTTCTGATGGCTTCAACCGGATCTGAAAGAGGTGGCAGAGGGGCCGGCGGCCTGAGGATTTCCGATCTGCCCGGGAGGTCAACATTTACCATCTGATTTCCGTAAACAATGTGAACCTCTTTTTTTGCTGCCATATGAAGATTCCTTCCCCTTTGGCGTTAGACCTCTATTCGAACATGCTTCCCGTGACAATAGAGTCGCGAGACGGCATGACATAGGATTTCCGTGGATAAAACCCTCCTGGAACGGAAACGCCGGAATACACAATGGAGTCGGGTGCCATGAATGTGCCGGGTGATGTGACGGAGTTACAACCGGTTTCCGTCCGATCACCAAGGATCGCTCCCAACTTTCGTCTGCCGGTATTATGGGCCTTTCTGTCGACCCTTATCATTATATTCCCGGGGATCATTTTGAGATTCGCCAGCTTGGTACCGGCCCCTAGATTGACGTCCTTTCCAAGAATGCTGTCTCCGATATAGGCGAAGTGACCGGCCTTGGCACCGTCCAACATGATCGAGGCTTTGATCTCCGTGGTGTGTCCGACAACACATCCGTCCCCGATGAGACAATTGCCTCGCATATAGGCGCCTTGACGAACTTCAGTGTTGGCACCCAGCACCGACGGCCCTTTAATAAACGCTCCGGATTCAATCACGGTCCCCGGGCCGATGATTATTTGATCATCGGATAGAAAGGCACCCGGCATGATGATCGCCGCTTCTTCCAGAGGACTGTCCCCCTCAAAGGCCTGAATCCTATTCTTCGGTCCGGCGGCACGGATAGACAGGTCTTCCCGAACCGTGCCATCTACAAGAACCAGAGGTCTTTCCACCATTCCCACATGGCCGGCCAGAGGCTGGGAGTTCCGGAAAAACGAGGCAAGATATTCCCCTAACCGGTCAAGGGCATTCCATACCGGGATATCGGTTCGAAACAGATTTTGGTGTCCGGAGTCCTTTAGGTCAAAAAAATCCTCAGGTCCCATCATAGCTGGTTTCTCCTTCTCGGGTCTTTGTTCTAATCGTCTTCGAGTGTTGATGTGTCTCCCAGGGGCAGACCGAGCTCCTTTGATTTCAAGAGCCGACGCATGATTTTACCGCTACGTGTCTTGGGAAGCGAATCGATAAATTCGATTTCCCGGGGCGTGGCGGCGCTCGAGAGACGCTTCATTACAAAGGTCTGGATATCATGCAGCAGGTCCTCGTCGGAGGTATACCCTTTTTTCAGGGAGACAAAGGCTTTCACCACTTCCATTGCGATCGGGTCGGGCTTGCCGATAACACCGGCTTCGGCAACAGCGGGATGTTCGATCAGCACCGATTCCACCTCAAATGGGCCCACCAGATGCCCCGCGGTGTTAATCACATCATCGGCTCTGCTCATAAAATAAAAATATCCGTCCTCATCTTTACGGGCCTTGTCCCCGGTAATATACCACCCATTTTTAAAGCAGGATCGATAGAGGTCCTCTTTCTCCCAGTAGGTTCGAAACATTGAAGGCCAGCCGGGTTTCACGGCCAGATTACCCTCCTGACCTTCGGGCAGTTCATTGAACTCATCATCAACAATACCGGCGTGGATACCGGGAAAAGGACGTCCCATGGACCCCGGCTTGATATCCTGCACCGGATAATTGGCGATCATGATCGCCCCGGTTTCGGTCTGCCACCAGTTATCGTGGAACGGGCGTCCCAGAACCTTCTGTCCCCATATGACCGCCTCCGGGTTAAGGGGCTCACCAACACTGCACGTGTATCGCAGGGAATCCAAATTGAATTGCTCCGGCAAACCATCACCTGCTTTCATCAGCATTCGGATGGCAGTGGGCGCTGTATACCAAACGGTTACCCCCCATTTTTCAATAAATGTGTACCAGCGTTTTGCGCTGAACGCGCCCTCGTACACAACCTGGGTAACACCGTTTGACCAGGGTCCGAACATTCCATAAGACGTGCCCGTTACCCAGCCCGGATCCGCAGTGCACCAGTAAATATCGTCGGGATGGAGATCGAGAACATATTTAGCCGTTGCATAGTGGCCGATGATAGCGTTGTGCGCATGAACGGCGCCCTTAGGCTTTCCGGTCGTACCGGAAGTATAATGCATGATAGCAAAGTCGTCCTTACTGGTGCGCACGGTTTCAAAGTCCTCGGATGCCTGCTCCATGGCAGCCTCATAGGAAATATCATCGGGAGATAAGTGAGCATTTCTGCGATTTACAACCATCGTGTTTTCAAGATGGGGCAGGCTGGGGAGAATATCGGCAATCTTCTTTTTAAGCATGGGACTGGTCACCAGCACCTTGGCCCTGCTGTCGGCCAGGCGATCCTTGACCGCATCCGGTCCAAAGGCCGAGAAAAGCGGACCGATAACGGCCCCGGCCTTCAATGTACCCAGAATGCCAATGAAAATCTCGGGGACCCGCTCCAGGAAAAAAAATACTCGATCTCCTTTTTGAATACCGATCTGTTTCACCAGAACATTTGCAAATTGATTACTGAGGCGTGAGAGATCGGCAAAGGTGTATTCTTCGACCTCTCCTTTCTGACTCTCCCAGATAAGGGCTTTTTTATCCCGGCGATCGGTCTTCAAATGGGCATCCACGGCAATATGCCCGATATTAATCTGAGTATCGCTGAACCAGTCAAGCTCCTCAGATAACTTCTCCCACCTGAATTCCTCACGCATTTTTTTATAGTCAGGAATATTGGGTTTAACGGAAAAATCGCCCGGTGCATCTTTCACTATTGCAGAGTATCCCATCGCATGCCTCCGAATCTTTTGCTATGCCCGAATATATGACACAGCACTTGACAATAAAGCCGGATATGAAAGGAGCCTTCTCCTTCAGGGGTTATTTTTTTGATTGGACCAGGGAAATCAATTCACCGACATTTTCCAGTTCAATTATTTCATCGTAGATCAACTCTATCTCATACCTCTTGTTAAGTGCCATGGTCAGATTCCACAGCCCCAGTGAATCAACTCCCAAATCATCCTGGAGGTGGGCCGCGTCAGTCACGTCCTCAATGTCAAATGCGAGAAGTTTTGCGATCAGTTCTTTAATCTCAGACGACAGCTCCATAATAAATCTCTCCTTTCAATGTGACAAAAATCCCTCTTTTTCTCATATTAACGGCAGTATCGGCAGAAAGACAAAAAAAGTTTTCCCGAAGGGTCACTCCCAAAAACCATACTCAAAGACTTCGGCAAATTCCTTTTCTCCGGGACATTCTTGCGCTATTTCACGGTTTACACGCAGGATCCGTTCATCAAACCCTATGCCGCGTGTATGAAGATTCCGCTCCATCTGGGATCTATGGAAGCGCAACAGGGAACCCTTCCATGCCGCCTCCGCCGATCCAAAGGCGGTGAAGAAATCATGGCGCATGCGGATTGTCTTCGGGTCTCTGTTAAACAATGCCTCCAAAGGAAATTCCGCCTCCGAGGCAACGCGTACAAAGAGGGAACAGGTGCGCCGGTGGTTCGCATTGGTATCATTCCCATGGGGCGATAAAACCACGGCCGGTCTGATTCTATGGACGCATTGCCTGATCAGGTCATAATTTTCAGGACCTTCCAGGATATGCCCGTCTGAATCTTTCAGGAGGCGCAGAAACTCCAGATGAGTATCCGGGAGGCCAAAAAAACGACAGCTCCGGAGTTGCTCTTCCTCCCGAACCCTTGCCTTTGTTTCCGGGTCCGACGGTGTGCAAAAGCCATCTTCCACCCCACCGGCACCTGAACTAAGGACTGAAACAAAGATTTGATTCCCGTTATCCCTGAATAATCGCAGGGTAACGCCGATCGCATCAAAATCGTCCGGATGTGGTGCAAGTACCAGCAGCCGCATATCCTGCGGAATGGGGCACGAGGAAAGGAGAACCGGGAGAGAACCGGATAATAATTCTTTGAAATTCATCTGTTATGGAGCTTCCCTATATTTCGATACAGTGAGACAGTCTCTTCTCAAAAAGTTATGGCTATTAGAAGAAATCGCTTTTTCGGGAGGGAGTATAGGGTGACAAGAAATCGTTTTTCCGGGAGGGAGTATAAACAAATTTTGCCTTGTGTGTCAAGGCAAATTAAACCGCAGGATGTTGTGGCTACAACTTGCTGCCTGAATGTGAGAGCCTCGCTTGCGGTGGGGCTGGAAAGGCCGTATGAAATTTCCCCTGCGTCAGGTTTTGAGAATCTATCAAACAATCCCGGTTAATTGCTCGCTGACGCGCCACAGCCTTTTTCTTGTGTCGGCATCATAGGAAATTTGTGAGGATTTTGTTGATCTCCTGTTATTAAAGTATTTTCCGGTTACCGCGGACAATTCCGGAGCACTTGCAAGATAAACGGACGTCCTGGAGCCTTGTGTAACCGGGCTTCCACCCATTCCCCAGCCAGCTTTCAAGAGTTTCGTGTCGATCACGCCCGGGTGCAGGCAGTTTGCGGTGATACCGGTTCCCGTGAGCCTTTCGGCCAGTTCGTAAGTGAAAAGGACGTTGCAGAGCTTTGACAGGGAATAGGTTTCGTATGCGCTGTAATGCTTTTCCGCCTGGAGATTCCCAAAATCCATATGCGATGCATGTACCTGGGAACTGACATTAATGATGCGTCCGGGTGAGCTTTTTATTATCAGATCAAGGAGCAGCATTGTCAGAAGAAAAGGGGCCAAATGATTGACCGCGAATGTCATTTCAAAACCGTCCTGCGAAATCCCGTGCCTGTTTTCATAGACACCGGCGTTGTTGATGAGCACGTCCAGTCGATCATGCCTTTCGAGGACATGTTGAGCTAGGTTACGAACCTGTTTAAGGGATGAAAGATCCGCGATAAAGACCTCTATCCTTTTATTCCCAGACGCCTTTTTGATCTCCTTTTGAACCCTATCTAGCCGGGCAGGATTCCTGCCGTGCAAAAGAACGGTGGCACCCATTTTCGCAAGCTCGAGTGCGGTCTGCTTTCCTATTCCGTCCGTTGAGCCGGTTATGAGTATGGTCTTGTCTTTCATCTTTTTGTGGCTCTTCACAAAAATCTGTTGGTAATACTTTGTGGTGAAAGGGAAAGGGTTATGTGGTCTTTTCCGAGTGACTGTCGGGAGGCCTTCGTCATTTCAAAAGGTTACGGAATGGGGGACCCCCTGGCCCCGAGCCAAAGGCGAGGGGAACAGGGAGGGGG
>DAOUXC010000331.1 GCA_030666795.1 Desulfobacteraceae bacterium | reverse complement strand
GTTAAGGAATTCTGTCAATTATATAAAATCAGTGGAGCAAAGCGACTCCATAACCCTGGCCCAGACCGATCACCACAACTTTACACCTGAAGAGCCAAGCCTGGTAACGATAAATTGGCTTGACCAAACATATTAACGAATCGCACCAGGGCGGGCTTTATGAACTTTAGATCACTTTAGACACTTTTAACTTGTATGGCTGATGGATTTCAATGGACTATAACCATTGAACCTTGAACCCTGAACCTTGAACCGCTCACTTTAGGTCACAGCATCTGATATGGGTCCACATCCAAAACAAGATTTACTCCACTCGTTTGAAGGCCCTTTTTATAACGTCCCTCAATCTCAGTCAAAAAATGCTGCAAAAGCGAAACGCTTTTACTCTTGATCAGGATCTGCCAGCGGTGTTTTCCCTTTAATCTCGAAATCGGGGCCTCGGCCGGGCCCAGGACCTGAATTTCCTTTCCTCTTTTGGGCCACTTCGTGAGAATACCCCTGACATCCATGCTGAACCGATGCACGGCCTCGGCTGTCTTTTCCCTGTTATTTCCTTTAAGCCTCAAACATGCCAGATGGGAAAACGGAGGGTAACCCAATTGCCCTCTCAGCTCTATTTCTTTCCCGAAAAATGCCTGATAATCGTGTGCTGTCGCCGTGCGGATTGCATAGTGATCAGGGTTAAAGGTCTGGATAATCACTCTGCCTCTTCGATTGCCCCGCCCTGATCTTCCGGCTACCTGAGAAAGGATCTGAAAAGTTCGCTCCCCGGCTCTGAAGTCGGGGAATCCTAATGAAAGGTCGGCAGCAATGACACCCACCAATGTAACTTCCGGAAAATCATATCCCTTGGTGATCATCTGTGTGCCCACAAGCATATCTGTTTCATGGTCGCTGAACCTCTTCAGGATCCGAAGGGCCTCCCCTTTTCGGCGGGTGCTGTCCTTGTCCATCCTGCCTATTCGTGCCTTCGGAAAAAGTTCTCTCAGCTCATGTTCAAGTTTCTCGGTTCCAAATCCATAGGATCTCAAGCCCCCATGACCGCATGAAGGGCACTTTACCCGTGTTCCGGAATAGAAGCCGCAGTAATGGCACGATAATTGATCCTCCTTCAGATGATAGGTCAGCGTCACATCGCAGTTGGGACAGCGGATTGCCTGGCCGCAGGATCGGCAGAGAAACAGACGATGAAATCCCCTCCGGTTCAAAAAAAGAATGGTCTGATTGCCCGCGGTCAGGTTTCTGCCAAGCGCGTCAATTAGCTTCGGGCTGAGGATGGGGTTTTCGGATTGCTCATCCTCGGGGGGCTTCATATCCACAATCTCAACACCCGGCATGGGCCGCGCCTCAACCCTTTCCGGCATGGAAAGCAGATGATATCTGCCTGTGATCGTGTTCTGAAAGGACTGAACTGACGGTGTCCCTGAACCCAGGATCACCAGTGCCTTCTCCATCGTGCCCCTGAGAACGGCCGTATCCCGTGCCTGGTACCGGAAGTTGCTCTCCTGCTTATAGGCTGAATCGTGCTCTTCATCAACGACAATCAGGCCCAGCCTGGGCAGGGGGGCAAACAGGGCCGAACGTGCCCCGATGACCAGATCCACTTCTCCCCTGACCATCCGCATCCACTGGTCATACCGCTCACCCCGGCTCAGACCGCTGTGATAAATGGCGACCTTTTCGCCCAAACGCGACCGAAAAATACTCTCCATGTAGATGGCAAGTGATATTTCAGGGATCATCAATATGGCCTGCCGGCCCGTGCGGAAAACATGCTCCACTGCCCTGTAGTAAACCTCCGTCTTGCCGCTGCCGCTCACGCCATGAAGCAGGCATGAAGAAAAGGCCTTTTTATCGAGACATGCCCCGATATGCAAAAGCGCCCGTCTTTGCTGTTCAAAGAGTTCAACAGGTTTAGGAGACGGAAATATAATTTTACCGGCCGGGTTCCTGTACACAGGCCCTGAGTAACTTTCCAGTATGCCTTTTTTTATCCATTTTTCGACAAGATATGACCCGTTGGCGAACGCAGCCTTCAGATCACTTAATAACACGGGGCCGGGGCTAAAAACCTTAGTTAAAAATTCAACCTCATTTGTTATCTTTGATGGCGCTCTCCTTACAGAAAGGACCGTCTGGAGGTCCATTCCCTCCTTCGGTCTGACGAACTTACGCATCAGGGGTCCGGCCTGTCGCTTGCTCAGCCGGTCCCGGATGGTTATCCATCCTTTCTTATTAAGGTCATTGAATACTTTTAGGGGGTTGGGAAGGCGTTTGCCCGCATGGTCCTTTAGCCACAAAAGGAGTCTTCTTTCTTCGTCATCGGGGGACAGGGTGGGGAGGACTTTCAATCCTTTTTCAGTCAAAAAGGCCGTCTTGTAGGGCTTAATATTAAGGCCGCCGGGCAGGGCTGACTCAATTACCCTGCCAATGGGATGGACGTAGTAGCGGGCCATCCACTCAAAGAGAGGCACGGCCGGTTTATGGAAAAGGGGCTCCGGGTCGAGGACTTCCGATATTTTTTTAAGGGTTTTGTCATGATCCCGGGGTATTCTTTCCAAAATGTACCCGGTGACATTTCGATTTTTGAAAGGTGCCAGAACCCGGTGTCCCACTTTGGCTTTAGACGCAAGACGTTTTGGGACCGCATAGGAAAAGGACCCCTTTACAGGAAGTGAGACAGCTATTCTGACACATGGAAGTTCTTCATCATTTTTCAATTGCTGTATCTCTATAGGTTGTTGAAACAAGCAATGATACCTTTTCTTTCACTCCGAGTCTCCCGGCGTGTCGACGATCCCGCTATGCGGGGGTCATTTCAAGCGGTTACGAATGTGTGATGCCTAACCCCTCCCTGTTCTCCCCGCTTCTTCGAGGCGGGGAGCCAGGGGGACCCCCATCCGTAACTGCCTGAAATGATGAAGCCCTCCCGCCAGTCGCTACAGAAAAGGTATCATTGTTTGTTTATACAACCTGAAGTTAATTTCAAAGGATTAAAGTGCTGCCAATTGCACTATTCCCGATATTTATTTTTCAATGCCTCAATAACCTCTTTAAGACGTTTACCTTGTTCAGGCTCCGGTTTATTTTCAGGGTTCCCTGCAGGCAGTGTCCCCGGTCCCGGGATGATTGAAAGCGTCTGCGTGACGGGTATGTTGACCTGAAGGTCCTTGATAGCATAATGCTCTTCCATGTCATGTCCCGCAGAATAGACTATCTTGTATGGATACCAGCCCTCCTCTATCTTTCTGTATTCCTCAAACCTGACGGTCACCATTTTTTCACCCGAATGTGCCGGCCGCCCGTAACTAAGGAGCAGTGGAAGAAATCTCTCTTTTTCAATAAGAAGTTTCGGACTCTCAAGCGCTGTATCTCCTATGTGATAGACAATCACCCCATCAAATCGGGTAAAGGTGACTGAACCAAGATTGATGCCCATCTCCGATAAGAATTCCAAAATCATCCTGCCATCACCGGCCATGAGAAGCCTACGAAAGCTCATATCGGGGTTGTGACTGCTGCCAGCGGGCCCATCCTCCTCTCTGCCCTGACCTTCCGAAGCGTAAACCGGCTCTCTATAATAGAACCCGGGAGACTTGAGCCATATCCTTTCCTGAAAGACCGATTCCGGTCCTTGTGACTGTGGGTTAACCAGACGGGTAGACTGGGACACGACCAAGGTTTTGAAATTTGAGAAATTGGCAGACATAAAACCCACTAATTGCTCTATGGGCATAATATATGCCAGGGAATTACCGATCACCAAGCAAACCGGAAACAAGGCGATCAATAATGCTAAGAAATAACGCCTAAACACTTTATGAAATTTCAATGTTCTTGCCAACTCTTACCTTTCTTCCATCTGGTTCAGAATGTCCTCTCTTACCCGTTCCATAAGTTGGGTAATAGTCTTCCTGTCATAATCTTTGACCGGGATGGGACCGCC
>DAOUXC010000032.1 GCA_030666795.1 Desulfobacteraceae bacterium | reverse complement strand
GAATATAGGAACTCCGGAGGCTGTTGGAAAATGTGCAGGTGTAAAATGAGACCGGCAAAAGGCTCATGGCCCACAAATGCCACACGGTCGCCTTCCGCTCTTTACCGCCTCATCTCTGCTGCCAAATTTCGTAATTTTTTCAGGATTTATCCTTTGGGCCTGTCTGCAATCACGACGGTGAAAGACATTTGATTTCTTACCTGCCACATATTCGGGTCCTTCGGTCTTAACCACAGGGGCCTGAGAGGGAACAGCCGACACGCGATCCATCCAATCCGAGACATATGCTGCTATTTTCTCCCAACCCGGCTCCCCGAGTACCCAATGGGCGTTATCCGGAAACACTTTGTAGGTTGACACGGCCCTGTATTTATTTGCTATTCTCACGTTCACCGATGCAGGGGTCGTCCTGTCCCGGCCACCGGAAACAAGGAGCACGGGGCACGTCACCTTTGCAGCATCCACCATGGTCGCCCGTTTTGGATCAAAAGGCCAGAACCCGATCTCAAAGACCGCTTTTCCCGACTCATAAACGAACTTTTTATAGGCCTGCCTTTGCTCATCAACGGGTAATAAATGTAACATCGAATAAACCGCCTCATCAAAAGTCTGGCGTACAGGCTTTTTCCAAAAACCCCATTTTGTGAGTGTGCTCCGGAAACTCTTTATAACAGAAGGGGTCAGGGCCAGAATACCGCCGGGTGAAGCAGGAGTCAGCAGGATGAGGCCCTTTGCGAGCCCTCGACTCCCAAGGATTTGTGCTATAAGACCGCCCATTGAATGGCCCATCAGGAAAGGAAACGAATCCAGTTTCCTGATTTCCCTCTCAATATCTCCCGCATAATCCAGCAGGCTTGTCGTTCCTAATTGAGGATTCGGTGATTCCTCCGGGTTCACATCATGAAACCTTAATGTGGGGATAATGCAATGACAACCCTTTTCCTCAAATAACTTCCTGTAATTATCCCAACACCAGCTACCACCGAACATGCCGTGAATCATCAATATTGTTTCATGCATGGTTGAACCCTTTCAGGTGAGACCTTTGCAAAACGTCCTCTTTCGCCCAACTTCTGTGGATTTCCGCCCCCATAGCCTATGGTGTAAAACTTCAATGGTCTGCCCGTTCTTCTTTGACCGTGATTACATACAGGTTGTCCTTTTTATAGAATATCTGTTCTACCTCATAGTTTTTTCCGGGCACAAGGTCCAGTACGACCCTTACTTTGGGATTTTCCCCTTGATGAACTGCCGTACGTATCTGCTGAATAAGCCTGCCGTTAACCTTTATGCAACGACCGATACCCTTACCAAGTCGAGCCCCATAAAAATCACACGCAATCCTCGGTCTGTCTCCCTCAAGGGCAATACGTCTGGGAGGATAAAACCCATTGACCAGGAAAAAGACCTTTTCTTCTCCTCCCCTGGCAAATTCAACCCGGATCTCCCGGACTTCCTTTTCTATTTTTGTGTTGTATGTTTGATGAGATTCGAAAAAAGGTTCTTCACGCGCCGGGCCGGACGTTTTCCCCGCCGAATTCGTTAGAACCGTGGACGCGTGGGCAAGCCCCAAAACAAACAAGAGACTTAAAGCGGATGCCGTCACAATGGTAAGGATCCCGGAGCGCGGAGATGTTTTACAACCAGAGACCCGCAATACAGGCGCACTCCTTTTCATTTTACCAAAGGCCGTCTTTCGCGATGTTTGCATTTCCGTAACCTTTTACGGGTTTACTTGTATTTTCAAAAACCTAAAGTAATACGGGTTTTAATAATCTTATGGGGGAGGATGGAAGTCAGTCATATCGAACCGTATTTAAAGGTCAGCCCAAAGTACGACGATTGCTGATGACTTTGTGATACATGAAAGGTATTTACAAAAATGTTCAATCATCCCTTGAGAGGGTTGGTCATATGCCGACAAGTAATGACTATTTCGCTGTCCTCGGGGTTATCCACATTTCAAGTTCAGTGGTAAGGGTCTTTTCATTAATACTGACAATACAGTCTTTATCAGGCTTCTCAAAAACCATTATATAACGGCCGTATTTGAAATAACTTCTCAGTTGCCAGTTGTCCTTGGGCATATTGGTCATGAAAAAATTGAAAAGGGATACAGGGTCGACCCGGCCCTCAAAAAATATCACGCCGGCCTTTATCTCCGGGGTTTCAAATAGAAGGGACAACTTGGGAACCAGCTTCATTTCTTTGGGAATAAGAATATCATCAAAATCATAATAAGAATCAGGAGACCCCTGGGATGGAAGACCCTTGGCCTGGGTGCCGGATTCCGGAGATTTTGATTCGGGTGTTGATTTAAATGTTTGTGCGCATGAAGCAACGAAAAGCATTAAAAACAACGAAATCACACTGAGCGCTCTCATGGATGACACCTCCTGCCTTTTTGTCTTTTTGAATGTAGATTAGGACAAAGTCCTTTTTGTGTCAAGTGTAACGCCAAGCAGTCATTAATTCATGTTAATATTACCAAAACCATTATAAAGATAGATTGATTTCTACTCAATTTTGAAAGAAAGGATTGGTCTTTTTCTCCCGCTCAACGGTCGAGACCGGCCCATGTCCCGGAAGCACAAGTGTGTCGTCGGGAAGCACGAATATCTTTGTTCGAATGTTCTCCAGAAGAAGCTCCAAGTCTCCGCCGGGAAAATCGGTCCTTCCGATACTTCCGGCAAAGAGAGCATCCCCGCAGATCACAAGAGTCATCTGTCGTCTTTTGCCGTCCATGACAAGTTCGCCATCAAAAACAAACCCGAGCCCTGCGGGCGAGTGGCCGCGCAGGTCAATGATTTTGATACGAATAGATCCCACCTCCATAATATCCCCTTCCTGGATAAACTGCGAGGCACTGGAATTGTCGACATTAGTACCGAACTCAGACGCCCTATCACTGGCGGCCTGAAGTGCCGGGGCTTCATCGCGGTGGGTCAATATGGGGGCCCCCGTGGCCTCCTGGAGTTCACGGTTTCCGCCAACGTGGTCCCAGTGGGTGTGGGTGTTAAAAATATATTTCACCTTCAGATCATCATCGCTAAGGACCTTCAAAATCCGGTCCACATTTCCTGCCGGATCAAAGACTGCCGCCTCTTTTTTCTCTTCATCGGCCACAATAAAGCAGTTGACCATCAGAGGTCCTGTTTCCATCATCCTGAGAATCATGTGTTTTTCCTTCCCTTCCGCGCCTTTTGGATCCTGGCCCATGTATCGCGCAACGTAACAGTTCTATTGAATACGAGTGCGTCCCCTTTAGAATCAACCAAGTCCGCGCAAAAATAGCCTAATCTCTCGAACTGGTATCGACTTCCGGGGGCCGCTCCCGCCAGGCTGGGTTCAACACGGCACGACGTAAGTTTTGTCAGAGAGTTCGGGTTCAAGTGGGACTTGAAATCTGAGCCATCCTTTACGTCACTCGGGTCCGGGACTGAAAAGAGATGGTCATAGAGCCGCACTTCCGCCTCGATGGACTGTTCGGCCGAGACCCAGTGCAGCGTTGCCTTGACCTTGCGCCCGTCCGGCGAGTCACCACCACGTGTTTCCGGATCGTAGGTACAGTGAAGTTCCAAAACTTCACCGGTCTTCTCATCCTTAACAACATCCACGCACGTGATAAAATACGCATATCGCAAACGTATTTCCCGACCCGGGGCCAGGCGGTAAAATTTTTTTGGCGGGTCTTCGAGAAAATCCTCCCGTTCAATGTAAAGAACGCGTGAAAAAGGGACCTTTCTTGTCCCCATATTGGGGTTAGCCGGGTGATTCAGTGCCTCCAGATCTTCCACCCGGTCTTCGGGATAGTTGTCAATAACCACGCGGAGTGGATGCAATACGGCCATCACACGGGGCGCATGTTCATTCAAATCTTCACGGAGGCAGTGCTCGAGCAGCGCGATATCGACGATACTTTCCCGCTTGGCCACGCCGATACGCTCACAGAAGTTCCGAATGGATTCGGGTGTATAGCCACGTCGTCTTATGCCGGATATTGTCGGCATACGCGGATCGTCCCATCCCGAGACATATCCCCCGTCTACCAATTGCTGAAGCTTTCTCTTGCTCATAACCGTATAGGTAATATTGAGGCGCGCGAACTCGATTTGTTGGGGATGGAAGATTTTTAATTCATCAATAAACCAATCGTATAGCGGCCGATGATCTTCAAATTCCAACGAACAAAGGGAATGGGTGATCCCTTCAATGGAATCCGACTGACCATGGGTAAAATCATACATGGGATAAATACACCATTTGTCGCCCGTCCGGTGATGGGTTGCCCGCAGAATCCTGTAAATGACAGGGTCCCTCATATTCAGATTTCCGGATGCCATATCAATTTTTGCCCGAAGCACGCGGGAGCCGTCCTCGAATTCGCCCGCCCGCATACGTTCAAACAGGTCCAGGTTCTCATCGACCGTGCGGTTCCGGTAAGGACTCTCCTTGCCGGGCCGTTTCAGGGTCCCCCGGTGTTCCCTGATCTCGTCCGCGTTGAGGTCGCAGACATATGCCTTACCATTCTTGATAAGCTCAACGGCATATTCATGGAGCTTTTCAAAGTAGTCGGAGGCATAAAACTCCCGGTCCCCCCAATCGAATCCTAACCATCGAACATCCTCTTTAATGGACTCAACATATTCTTCCTCTTCTTTGGTCGGATTGGTGTCATCGAATCGCAGATTGCACACGCCGCCAAATTCAGCGGCCACTCCGAAACTGAGGCAGATAGCCTTGGCATGACCAATATGCAGGTATCCATTGGGCTCGGGCGGGAATCGAGTATGAACCACCCCTCCCCACTTGTTTGTCTTCATGTCTTCTGCAACTATGTTGCGAATAAAATTAGACGCCAGCGCAGAATCAGTCGCGGCCATATTGATTAATCTCCCTTCTTTTTTCGATTTTTGTCTTGTTCGATATCTCAGTTTTCATGAATTTCTTACATGTTTTCAGGCATAATGGCAATAGCAATATGGGATACCACCTTTACCATGCTCTTTTTCTGACATCCCACAGGAGGGGAAGGACGGAATGACAAAAAATGATGTTTTTTGACTTTTTGCAAGTCCATCAATATTGAATGGCGAAAAACCGAAGCCCTGTTCAAAGCTGAGGGCTGCAAAATCATCGAAGGCTTCACATTAACGGGTGCTCCCTTACAATTATATCAAGGAATATTGTTATTTATGGTTATTTTTAGTTATTGTTGGTCTTGCACAGAAAAGGAGGTGGCTTTTTAAAAAATTTATTGACAAAAAAGCGGTTTAAATGCATATTCCTGCCTTGGTTCTTGTTTGGAGGGTCCAAAGGAAGATCGATCTTTCTATTTGTGGCCCTCCTTTTTATTTTAGTCGTAGATCAAAAACATATAATAGAAAGGTGAAACCATGTACCGGATTTTATCGTGCCCTTCTGTACTCATGATAACGCTTGCCTCATTGCTTTTCCCTTATCAGGCCCATTCGAAAACAAATGGAGAGAATACAGGGGTTTACACTCTGGGCGAGATTGTTGTGTCCGGGGAAAAGATTAGTGGGGTTGAATCCGTCGGCACAGTCAGAGAGATAACAGAGGAAGATATCCGTATCAAGAATGCCCGCACACTGGACGAGGCCCTTGAGCTTTTGCCGGGGCTGGATATCAGAACGGGAACGGACGGTGTCCCAAGGGTGGACATCAGGGGGTTGCGTTCAAGGCATGTTCTTCTATTAGTGGACGGCATTCCTTTTAACTCCACATTCGACGGGCAATTCGATCCTTCTTCCATCCCGGTGGAAAATATAGCCAAGATAAAGGTCTCATACGGCAACCACTCGGTTCTCTACGGCCAGGGAGGGCTCGCGGGCGTCATCAACGTTATCACGAAAAAGGGAAAGAAGGGGGTCCACGGCTCGGCCAAGGCGGAGCTTGGAGAAAAGGATCGACACTTAGAGGAATTTACGCTTTCAGGAGCAAAAAACAAGTGGGACTTCTTTGTGAGCGGCAGTGCCTTTGAGACGGATGGCTATCCTCTTTCGGACGACTTTAAAGCCACCGCATTGGAGAGTAAGGAACTGCGGGAGAACAGCGACAGGAAAAACAAAAACGTGTTAGCAAACGTGGGTTTTGCACCAAACGACAAGTGTCAGGTCGGCTTAGTGGTGAACTATCTCAAGGGGGAGTACGGGAAACCACCCAGCACCCTTGCAAAAACCGATGATCCCCTGTTCGCGAAGAACCCGAAGTATGTCCGGGTAGAGCATATTGAGGGTCTTTCGTCGCAAATATCTGTCAGTTCAGACCTCCCCGGACCTCTGGACATGAGGGGATGGTTTTTCATAAACCAGTTGGATGAAGATGAAAACAGGTATGACGATGAAAAATATAATACCATTACCAAGAACGGTAGTTACAGCCAGGACACACGGACAGAAATCTATGGAGGGACGCTGCAAACAGGTTTGGACCTCCAATCCTTTGGCCGGTTTACCCTGGGGCTCAGTGCCGAGAACCAGCAGTACGAGACCAAGGGGACAAAAATAATCAAGATAAAGAAAAAAACTCAGCCTGAAGACTTTGATGATGAATGGGACGTGAAAGTCTATTCCGCTTCTATGGAGCACGAGCTGTTCAGGTTCAAACCTTTAGGGATCGTGCTTGGATACGGGCACAGTTGGTTTGAAAAGCAAAGCGGGGCAGGTGAAAACGACAGCCACTTCCTTGCGGGCGCCCATTATGATTTCAGTAAGGACTTTAGGATCAAAGGTTCCTTCGCGAGGAAAATCCGGTTCCCTTCAATCAGACAACTCTATGACGTGGACAGTGGAAACCCCAATCTTATAGCAGAAAGGTCCTATAATTACGAATTGGGCCTCGAAAAAAGATTACCCAGGGACTCAAGCATCATTCTCACTCTCTTTCGAATGGATGTGGCGGGCTATATCGAGAAGATTCCGCCCATTGACCGGTTTCTCAACAATGACAAATACCGTTTTCAGGGGCTTGAACTGACGGCCGAGACCCGTTTTTTCAGGAACCTCCTTTTAAGGGGAGGCTACACATTACTATATACCCGTGACAGATCTTCGCAATGGGATCGGGACGAACTTCAGTACAGACCGGAGCACAAGTTCAGCCTGGAAGGAAAATACAGCTTTGAAAACGGCTTCGGTATCTACATGAACGTCATGTATGTGGCGGATCAGTACTACTATTCGGAAACCACGCCTCCTTTGAAAAGGGAACTGAACGACTATGCGCTTGTGAGTATAAAAATTGACAAGGCCCTGTTCAATGATCGTTTGAATCTTTATGTGGGGGCTGATAATCTCCTGGATAAAAATTATGAAGAGTCTTTCGCTCTCCCGCAGGCGGGCAGAACCATTTATGGAGGAGCGGAAATCCGTTTTTAATAAGGAGAAAGAAATGAAAAAAATATTCCTGTTTGCAGTTGTGTTGATAGGTTTTCATATGCCGGCACTTGCATTTGATGAAGTTGCTGCCATTCAAATCCCGGGCATGCGTTTCTACTCGGTTAAAGCCATTGATCAACTGCCCGGAGGGCGGTTGAATCTCGTTGCAGCCGGACAGATCAAACAGAAAAACAGTATTGATGCACTGATCATAGCATTCTCCGTAAAAGACGGTAAACATAAAGAAATCGCCCGGGAGACCTTCCGTGTCGGATACGAAGGGAACACAGGCAAAACCCGTATCCGTTCTCTGGTCTTGGTCCAAGAAAAATCTAAGAATCGATGTCTTGTAGTTGTCAACGGAAAAGCCGGCCCGGAAAACCGGGAGAAGGGCTTTATCCGGTCATATCTTTTTGATGGCGGGTTCAAACTGATAGACGACATTGTGTTTTCTGATCCCGATACCTCATATACCCACGGGTACCCCCTCATTCAGACCGACATGGATGGAGATGGGAAAAATGAAATTATCTGCGGAGGGTTTGCAGGGGATAAAGACCGGGATCATGCCGATATCCGGGTGTTTTCGATTGGAGAAGACGGCCATCTTTCCCGAATAAAGGGACTCGGGACAAAGCGGTTGGATGCCTTGCGACTGAGGATAAATGCGTTGACGTCGGGAGACTTGAATGGTGACGGGAAGCCCGAAATTGCGGCCGCCGGCAGGACCGTTGTGAACGATATTGAACGTGCCGCCTTTGCCGTCCTTTCGGATCAGACCCTGACCTGGACAAAACTGAATGACCTGGGTAAATGCAGGTACAGGTACGCGACGGTCACAGACATGACAGGAGACGGGCGGCCGGAACTCGTTCTTGGCGGACGCATCCACACGGGCAAGACATCATATGCTTTGCTGGATATCTGGCAGTCCCTAAAGGGGGATATGAAACTCATCGCCCGGTACCGTTTCAGCGGACCGGGTTCCACGCGATTACGGATAGTGGAACCGGTACCCCAAATCCCCGATCGCCTTATAATAGGAGGACGCCTGCAGATCCTCCATAATGACCGGATGAGGTGGAAAGGTTTTCTTCAGCAGATGACATTTGAATCCGGCATCCTTTCCCCTTGCTCAAAACCGGTTATCCTGGATAAGGATTGGGAAACCCGAGTCAGGACCATGGACATTCATGGAAATTCTCTTATTGCAGCGGGGTTTACAGAAGACAAGGCCAAGGCATCCAAGGCCTTCATCTCCGTTTATAGACTGAAATCGCTACTTGATTAGGCATTCATATGGCAGCTTTGAATTTACCGGCTTTTTGATACTCAATGGTCTGACGACTATACTTGAATTTGAGGAAAATGATTTTAGAAGCGAATTTCACGGAAATCGTAATCGCAAGAGATTTAATAATACCACATGGAATCAGCAACATTCCGAGTTGATCTGAGCCACATGTGAGTCTATTTTCTATCCAAGATTTTCCGTAATTTCCGTGACAGCTGATTCAGATTAAATGGCTTTTGGATAAAACCATCACACCCGCGATCCAGTATCTCAGTCGCCTGGCCGCTGATGCTGTAACCGCTTGAGAGAAGGACCTTAATGTCGGGGTTTATCTCTCTCAATCTGTCAAATGTATCCCCACCACTCATATCAGGCATGATCATATCCAAGATGACCAGATCAATTTTGTCTTTATTCTTTTCATAGATCTCCTTTGCCTCTTTTCCGTTTCTGGCTATTAATAACTTATAACCCATATTCTCCAACAACTGTTCACCCACGTCAATAATCATATCCTCATCATCCACCAATAGAACCGTCTCGGAACCTCTCAATACATCTATAGACAATTCCTTCTCTTCAATGATCTCCTTTTCTGAAGCTGGCAGATAAATATTAAAAGTGGTCCCTTCACCTTTTTCGCTGTAAACATTAATAAACCCGCCATGATTCTTTATGATTCCATATGCAGAAGCTAAACCCAAACCAGTACCTCTACCCATCTCTTTGGTGGTAAAGAATGGCTCAAATATCCTTTGCCGGGTGGCTTCATCCATGCCGACTCCGGTGTCAGTCACTGAAATTTTTACGTATCTACCCGGCTCTATCTCAAATGGTTTTATATAATCCTCATCAAGACTGACGTTTTCTGTTTGAACATAAAGATCACCACCGCCAGGCATGGCCTGCCAGGCATTGACATAGAGATTCATCAAAACCTGATCAATCTGACCCTGGTCTGTTTCTACTGTCCAGACACGTTTCTGATACTTTCTATGAATCTTGATCTCCTTCTTTGTGCGGCCAAACATCCGGGAGTTTTTCTTGATCAGATCATTGATGTCGGTCGGCTTGACCTCATATTTTCCACCCCTGGTAAAACCAAGGAGTTGTTGAGTTAAATCTGCTGCGCTTTTTACATAATCCTCTATTCCTTTTAGATGTTCAAACTCGGGATGGGACGAGTCCTTCTCCATCAGCATCAAAGAGGTACGACCCTGGATACCCATGAGAAGATTGTTAAAATCATGGGCAACACCTCCTCCTAAAGTACCTAAAGCTTCCATCCTTTGCACTTGTTGTAATTGGGCTTCCAGCTTCTTTTGTGGTGTAATGTCCCTTAGAAAATTAAGGGTAGCCGGTTTCCCTTCCCAGTTTATTAGAACCGCGTTGAGTTCGACCCACAATTCTTCATTATCCCTGTTTGTTATTCTGAATGAATAGGTGCCGGGAATATTTTCTCCTGATAATCTTCTCCTGTGACTATCAATAACCATATCTCTGTCTTCAGGATTAACAAAATCAACAAAGAACATCTTGGCCAATTCTTCTTTAGAATAGCCTGATATCTGTTCGGTTTTGGGGTTAGCGAATTTTACTACTTCGTCCTGAGCAATAAAGATAGCATCGTCAGCATTTTCTACTAAGAGTCTATACTTATCTTCACTCTCCCGGACCGCCTCCTCTGCCTGCTTTTGCTCGGTAACATCATCAAAAAGAGCAACAACCTCTCCTGATGGAAGTTTATAAATGCGGTTTTCCCTCCAGCCTTCCCGTATTGCATCTTTGTAATAGAAAGGAGGGAGATGCTCGTCCTGTCCTGTTTTCCAGACTCGATGTAATGCTCCAAGCAAACCTGATTCGTCCATGTGCGGGAAGACGTCTAACAGGCGATTTCCCAAAGCCTCGTTCCTGGAAATACGGTTTATTTTCTCTGCCGCTGAATTGAAAGCTTTAATAACAAAATCTTCGCCATTATCGACGGATTCATAAACAGCTACGCCGCTTACCATGTGTTCAAACATGGCGGAAAGGCGCTCCTCGCTTTCCCGCAGCGCTTCCTTAGCCTGCTTTCTTTCCACCCTTTCATTTAATACAGGGGCTACATATTGAGCAATTGATTCAAGTGTATTTTTATCAGATTCTGTATAATCCGTTTCCTTGTTCGCAACAGTAAGCACGCCTATAGATTTATCTTGAAATACTAAAGGCACACTCAAACATCTATCCATAGAAACGTGGCCTTCCGGAACTTTGAAAGACTTATTTGAGTAAGCTGATTGCTTTGTTCTTAATCCATTTCCCCAGATACTGTCGCCCCAAGTGTCCTCTGGAAAAATAATATCTTTATCAGCTATCTGACATTGGTTCCAGATGTCTCTTGTCATTGAGGGACAGACCAGTGCTCCCTTTTCATCAATATAACCAAACACTCCGAATTTGCTTTTCATCAAATTTAAAACGACATCCAATACTTCCCCATACATCTCCTCATCAGTTTTGGTGAGAAAAATATTTGCTATCTGATTTTGTATCCTGAATTTTTCCTCACTCTCCCGCAACGCTTCCTCTGCCTGCTTTCGCTCGGTTATGTCCCTAACCCAGACTTGAATACCGGATTCCCCTTCGAAAGTGATAGCCCGGGCATGGAGATCCCCATAAAGCCATGATCCGTCTTTGCGCTGCAATTTCACTTCATAATGGGATTTTACCTTCTCCCCCCGCATAAGGGTTTGAGCCCGTGTTCGAGTCAGTTCCTGGTAGTCAGGGTGGCATACAAGCCAGTGGTCCAAGCCCAATAACTCTCCTTGTTCGTAACCAAGCATCTCGTTTAAAAGTTGATTGGTAAATATAATCTTAGGTCCTTTTTGGATAAAGATGCCATCGAAACTCTCATCTACCAGGGTTCTGTATTTTTTTTCACTTTGCCGGAGTGCCTCTTCTACCTCCTTTCGCTCGGAAATATCCTGATAAATTCCATAAGCGCCTATAACTTTTCCATCTATAATCACAGGCACACCAATGAATTCAACCTCTATATAGGCCCCGTCTTTCCTCTGTCGTTTACCTGATCCATGAATTGCCTTCCCCCTAAGGGTCTCTTTTGTATATGATAGGGCACCTTCAATATATTCTTGACCTGCAATAAGTTCATCAAGATTTCTTCCAACCATCTCAGATTCACTAAAATAAAAAAGTTTCTCAAAATCTCGGTTACACGAGATAATATTATGCCCTTCATCAAGTGTTACTATGGCTAGCGAGCTGTATTCAATCAATGCCTCTAAACGTCTTTTTTGATATTTTAAATCTTCTTCATTTCGTTTTCGCTCAATGGATTCTTTTTCAAATACCTTAACCCTTTGTTCCAATTCTTCATAAGTTGGTTTTCCGGCCATCAGAAAATCCTCCGGTTGCCCTTAAAACGTGAAAGCCCACATGGGAAGGATAGAAAGAAAATGATACTGATATTCAGAAGAGATTTGTACCACTAAAGGCCATATATTGTGCCCGGTTCAGCATTCGAAACTTTGAATCCTTGCATTAGTGAAATTTCACAATTCTTCAGCATACCATACCATTTTATGAATATTTTACAGCCTTTGAACTGAAATTCTTTTACCTTACTTTTCGGTGTGAAAGCGCTAAAGGATATTATATAATTGATAAAATCGCAAAGCAATTTTCATAACTTGAAACAGTGTTCCGCCTAAATAGTGCCCATCCATAAACCAAAAAAGGGCACCGAGTTGTGTCCAATTCAGAAATGAGCAATTTTTCGCAAGATCAAGGAAATCAAAGGGTTGGGCGGAGGCGTACATTTAGTACGCCGCACAACCAACCCTGCCGATTGACGAAGAGATTGCGGAAAAGGGCCATTTCTGGATGGACACTAAATAGATATTGATAAGTGTCTCGTGACACGTTACAAATATATTTATGATTCAGACATTCGCTGATAAGGGAATACAACAGGTCTTTATTACCGGTAAATCAAAACGCCTGTCCTTGGATCCCCCCGAATATGTGGGGTCTCACGAGCAGCACCCTCGACTTTTAGTAACGTAAACAGACTGGCCAGGAGATTAAAGAATGAGGAAAACGGGGATAGTCAGGGATGAGAGATATATGAATCACCGACCGGGTTCTTTTCACCCGGAAAGTCACAAGCGTCTGAAAGTTATCTATGACATGCTTAATGATCCGGATATGGCCGGTCAATTTCACGAAGTTCCCGTAAGACGGGCTGAAAGGGAGGAACTTCTATTGATCCATTCTCCCGGATATGTGGACATGGTGGCAGCCACGGAAGGGAAGTCTTCCCAGTCCCTTGATCCGGATACCTCCACGTCCGCAGGTTCTTACGAGGCAGCACTTCTGGCCGCAGGGGGACTGTGCAGGGCTATCTCCATGGTAATAGAGGGAGAACTGGACAATGCGTTTGCATTGGTGAGGCCACCCGGCCATCACGCGGAGAAGAGCCGGGCCATGGGTTTCTGTCTTTTCAATAACGTGGCCATAGGCGCGAGATACGCCCAGGAATACCATAAACTCAAACGGGTCCTTATTGTGGACTGGGACCTGCATCACGGTAACGGCACCCAGCATTCCTTTGAAGAAAATCCCTCCATCCTCTATTTCTCTACCCATCAACATCCATATTATCCTGGCAGCGGCGCATTTCATGAGGCGGGAAGGGGCCGGGGGGAGGGTTTTACAGTCAATGTCCCCCTTTCCCCCCGACATGGTGACGGCGAATATGTCGCTATTTTTGAAAAAATAATGAAACCGGTGGCCATGGAATTCAATCCGGAACTGATTTTGGTTTCCGCGGGAATTGATATCTTTGAAAATGATCCATTAGGCAGTATGTTCGTCAGTCGGGACGGTTTCGCGGCATTGACCCGGTCCATTATGGATGTTGCCCAAAAGTGCTGTGACGGAAAGGTGGTCATTACACTTGAAGGCGGATACGATCTGGACGGTCTTAGAGCCTCGGTTAAATCGGTGTTAAAGGAACTTGCGGGGTTATCGGAAACCGGTGTTGAGGATATGGCATCCAGAGGAGATAAGACAAAGATCGATTACGTCATAAATCAGGTTCTCCAGGTTCATGGAAGGTTCTGGAAAAATTTGACACTGTAAAACATTTCCGTAAAAGACAAACCCCCTGCCCGGGCATGCCGGTACACAGACAGTTAAACCTTGAACCCTGAACCTTGAACCTTTAACCGATGATTTCAGGTATGAGCAAGCACGGCAGATTCGGTAAATACGGAGAGAAAAAGAGGATTGAGCGGCTCAGACAATCCAGAAAAGTTCAGGGCCGAATGCAAAGAAATGGGATTGGTTCACCCCGGAAAATTTCACAGCACAAGGATAAGACATCCTCGAAAACTCAGTTCACAACAAGGCCTGCCAGACCGTCCGAGGTGACCTATATTCACAATCTGAGTAAAAAGGTGTTTCAGCAATACGGTCCCTATGAAATCATGCTTCCGCGGTGGTTCGAGGCCGTCATCACCGTGACGGTTCTGGCCTTTTTGGGGAAAAAGCCCGTGGGATTCGCCATGTTCTCCCACCCGTTAAAAAAATGGGTTTTCCCCAGGGCATGCGAGTTGCTGGCTATTGCAGTGGAACCTGAAAGGCAGGGTCAGGGGATGGGAGATCTCATACTATCAGAGATCGAAAGGATGGCTGAGGACCTGGGTATCGAGAAAATATTCCTGCATACGGGGGTGGAGAACATGCCCGGACAAAAACTTTTCACGAAACATGGGTTTGTCCCGACCCAAATCAAAATGAATTTCTATCCCGAGGGCCAGGATGCGCTCATGATGGCTAAGGACCTGTCTCCCGAGAGTGCTTGAATATCGAGGCATTATGTTTTATGTTACCCTAATTGAGTTAAAATTCAATTAGGGAGCTCTCAGCGATCAGCGGTTAGCCTTCAGCCTGGGAATTTTGGACATAGATTTATATGTCTTCTATATCAATTTTATCATCGTCTAATCAAAAGGCCTTAAGCTGATTGCCGAGTGCTTCAATTGAGCGTTTTCGCTCAATTGGGGTGGTAGTTTCATGATTATGTTGATTATTCAATTTTCTTAAGGAGACAAAAAGCATGCATAAAATCACAGAAGGCGTCTATTTTATTCAGGGCCAGGACGAATTTATCCCGGACTCTCATGTGTACGTTATAGGAAAACCCGGTACCGGGGATCTCAGTGTTATAGATGCGGGGTTGATGGGAAAAGGCCGGTACAAGATAGACTCTATCTTAGAGGAAGGGATCGAGCTTTCGGATATAAAAAGGGTGATCATGACCCACACGCATCTGGATCACATCGGCTGTCTGGCGGAGATCAGGAAGGAAATTCCTCACGCGGAACTATGGGTTCACAAAAGCGAGGCCGAACCCTTAGAGCAGGGTGATGAGAGGGCTGTCTGGGGAATGGATATGTTCCAGAGTATGTGCCAGGCCCAGTACGGAATCAAACCGGGCTCATTCAAATTTCGAGTGGATCGAATGCCTGAGGGGGGCGAGACCCTGGATATAGGTGGCATGTCTTGGGAGGTTCTCCATATACCGGGACATTCCCTGGGAAGTATCGGGCTTTATTATCGCCCCGAAAAAATCCTGATCCCCGGAGATGTCGTTTACGCGGATTACGCGATCGGTCGATTCGATCTGCATGGCGCCAGTGGCACCCAGCACAGGGATTCACTTTTATCCCTGGCCGAACTGGAGGTAGACGTCCTGTTACCCGGCCACAACCGGATCATGGAAAATGTAAAACCGGGATATATCATGGAAACGGCTAAGCAATGGGAGCCGTATCTTACTTAGTGTCCATCCGGAAATGGCGCTTTTTCATCCTGCTTGATGGGAAAGAATAAACCACTACTTACTGAAGCATATAGGTTTTTGTTTAGACTTAAAGTCGGTTATTACGGATTAAGCCGATGAATCTTCTCGTGCAATGATTGTATCTCACTCAAAGTATCTAAAATCCCCCCCGCCCCCCTTTACAAAAGGGGGGAGTCCTGGAAAACCCCCTTTTGTGAAGGGGAGAGCCCAAGAAGTCCCCCTTATGTAAAGGGGGATTTAGGGGGATTTTTAGCAGGGTATTTGTTACTGAGGTTAAGGAGGTTAACTGTGAGACGAATACTTATCCCGGCTGTGCTGATGTGCATAGGGTTGGTCTTTGCAGTAGGATCAATGCCTCTATCAGCGCAAGCAAAGACTACCTTCGCTACCATAGGAACAGGGGGCCTGACCGGGGTTTATTATCCCACAGGAGGCGCCATATCCAAGACTATTAATAAGAAAAGAAAGATTTACGGAATCCGCTGCACGGTAGAGTCCACCAGCGGCTCTGTTTTCAACGTGAATGCGGTCATGTCCGGTGACCTGGAATTCGGAATCGTGCAATCAGACAGACAGTACCAGGCATGGAAGGGGCTTGCCGAATGGAAGACAAAGGGGCCCCAAAAAGACCTTCGATCGGTTTTCAGTCTTCATCCCGAATCCGTAACCTTAGTTGCGGCCGAGGACACTGGGATCAAGGGGATCAGGGACCTTAGAAAAAAACGGGTGAACGTTGGAAACCCGGGTTCCGGCCAGAGACAAAATGCCATTGATGCCCTTAAATCCGCGGGAATCCGTTTCGAAAAAGACCTCAAGGCAGAAGGCGTCAAGGCGGCAGAGGCGCCCGGCCTTCTGCAGGACGGCCGTATCGATGCCTTTTTCTATACCGTAGGCCATCCCAGCGGGGCCATAAAGGAAGCCACCGCCGGCAGGAGAAAAGTACGCATCGTGTCCATCACAGGCGTGGAAAAACTCCTCGCCGAGTATCCCTATTATGCTGCGGCAACCATTCCCATCAAGTTCTATCCGACTGCAACCAACAAGGAAGATGTGCCTACATTCGGTGTCAAAGCTACTCTCGTGACCTCTGCTGAGACTTCAGATGAGGTCGTTTACGCCATCACCAAAGAGGTGTTTGACAATCTTGAAGCCTTTAAAAAACTCCATCCGGCCTACCAGGGATTGACCAGACATAATATGCTTGAGGGTCTTTCAGCCCCGATCCACCCGGGTGCCATAAAGTACTACAAGGAGATGGGCCTGTTGAAATGACGGCCACCTTGAATCAAAAACAAAAAACCCAGCCTGATGAAATAGTCATGCGAATTGCCCGGGATGAGCAAGGAGTAGGACGCATTCCCACGGGCTTCTCAAAACATGTAATCCCCTTCATAGCCGTCATCTGGTCCCTGTTTCAGTTATCCATTGCGAGCTGGCTTATTTTAGACACGCTGTTCATTCGCGCAATCCATCTCGGATTTGCAATCCTTATCGTCTTTTTGAGCTTTCCTCTGTTAAAAAAACCCCTTTTAGGACTCAGATTTCTGGCGGGTGCGAATCGAATACCTCTCTTTGACTGGCTGGCCGCCGTGCTCGCAGCACTTTCCTCAATCTATATCATTATCGATTATCATGGTATTTCCATACGCCACGGTGATCCGATCCTGCGGGATATCGTGATCGGCCTGATCCTTGTCGTCCT
>DAOUXC010000160.1 GCA_030666795.1 Desulfobacteraceae bacterium | reverse complement strand
TACTCAGGTTGTCAGGTTCACGGTTCATAGTTCACAGTTAAAGAGCGCTAACTGTCTGATATAAAAAGGATGATACCTAAGTAAAGACAACACATATGTTTCACTTTTAAACTGCAATAGTTTGAAGTGAACTAAAGTTTGAATTGAGCTAAAGTTTAAGGAATGCTGTCAATTATATAAAATCAGTAGAGCAAAGCGACTCCATAACCCTGGTCCAGACCGACCACCGTTACTCTACACCCAAAGAAGTCAAGTCTGGAATGATACATTGGCTTTACCAAACATACTAACGAGTTGCGCCAGGGCGGGCTTGAACCCAGTAGAAGATCCTGCTGAGCGGAGAACCTTGAACCGATCACTTTAGGTTAAAGGGAGATTCGATTGTGCCCATAGGATCATAGGGATAACCAAAGACTTCACGGACGGTACCTAATAGCTCACCGGTCGTACCGAAAGCCCGCGTGGCCTTTGTCATTGCCGGAATGACGTTTCTGCCCTCGCCCGCATCGTCCCTGAGCAGTCTTATGGCATCTTTGAGTTGATCCATGTTCCGACTGCGTTTTAACTCCTTCACTTCCTCCACCTGTTGTTTAGCGGATTGCTCCGATACCCTCTGTACGCCCAACGGTGTGGTCTTTTCCTGTTCAGTGGTAAACACATTCACGCCCACTACCAGTTTTTCTCCACTGTCAATCTCCTTCTGACGTTCAACTGCCTCGGATTCAAATTGGCGGTCCAGCCATTCAGTACGTATCGCCTCTTCCATGCCCCCCACATCTTCAACCTGTTTCATGACCTTAAGGCTTTCCTCTTCAATCTTATCGGTCAGGCTTTCAACATAATAGGAACCTCCCAACGGATCGGCTACATTTGTAACACCCGTCTCATAGGCCAGGATTTGCTGGGTCCTCAGGGCCTGTAGATGTGCTTTTTCCGTAGGGAGACACATGGGTTCATCGTATGAGCAGCAATGGAGGGACTGAACCCCGGCTAAGACAGCGGCCAAGGCCTCATATGAAATACGAACAATGTTGTTCAGGGGTTGCTGGGGAATAAGTGAGCACCCGGCAGTATGGACTGCAAAGCGGAACTGCATGGATCTGGGATCCTTTGCCCCGTATTTTTCTTTCATCAGCTTAGCCCACATCCTTCGTGCTGCACGGATCTTGGCCACTTCCTCAAAAAGGTCCACATGACAGGAGACATAAAATGTAAACCTGGGGGCAAACTCGTCAATGTCCAATCCCCTTCGGATAAGCTCATCAATATAGCACATGGCAATCCCGAACCCGAACGCCACTTCCTGGGGGGCGGTAACACCCTGTTCCCTTAAATCATACATGTTAACGGTGGTGTAATACCATTTGGGCATCTCCCTGGTGCAATACTCCATAACATCGGAGCCGAGTTTAATGGACAAATCTAATGGACAGGCGGGCCGGAAACCACAATATCGAAAATGAATCGGATCGTTCTGGATAGAACCGCGCAAGACCGAAAGGTTATAACCCTTGTCTTCCGCAACCGCTATATACTGCGCCATTGTTACTGAGGCCGCGGTGGACGCCGTGATTAAAGACCAACTCACCTTGTCCAGGGGAATGTCCTTTGTAAGTGTCTCCATATCCTTGATTGAAGTAATATTGACCCCGGTCAGGCCTACCTCATCTACGGCCCATGGATGATCCGCATCAAGACCCATCTCATATGTCACATCCGCAATCGTATTGAGTCCCGAACCTCCCTGTTGTGACAGGTACTTCAGCCGTGCATGCGTATCAGCGGGAGAGCCTATCCCCACGACCTCTCTTTTGGTCCATAAACGGCCCCTGAACATATTGGCGTGGATCCCCCTGGTGAAAGGATATGTGCCGGCGTCGGCCACATCCTTTTCATAATTTTCTTCGGGCCTGTCCTGCGGGGTATAGATTTCCTTCAGATCGTATCCTGACCAGCTCTTAAAACTCGTGGGTTTTTCGTAATATGACTTAATGTAGTCATCCCAATTTCCCTGCTGGCCGTTTTGCGAGATTTTTTGTTGGGTCTGGTTCATTTTTGCCCCCATTTTTATTGATTCTCTTACGCCGCAATTATTACGAGAAAAAATTCTTTACATTTATAGGACTTAGTGTTACTGAATGGTTAGTTAATTTAACTGACTCGTTAGTCACATAATACAATTATTCATATCATTGTCAAGGCTTTTTTGGCGCATGTCAGAACAATCTGCTTATTAAGGGGAAAAACATAAGATGCAAAAACCGGACAGTCAAAACCAATTCAGGGCGTTAGACAAGAGTCTAAGGAGGCAGAAGATTATCGATACAGCCGCAGCTCTCTTCCATAAACAGGGCTACAGGTCGACCAGTCTCGACGATGTTTCAAAAGAACTGGGAATTACCAAGGCCGCCATATATCATTATGTATCGAGCAAAGAAAAACTCCTTTCCAGGATCTATATTCAGGCATTGGAAAATATTTTCAGGAATACTTACAAGATTGCCGGAAAAGACCTCCCACCTGACATCACTTTGAAGCTCATTATTCAGAACCATATAAAGGGAATAATTATCCAGTCTATCTCCATGTTCTCTGTTTTTTTTACAGAGGAAAACCAGCTCCCTCAAAAAGAATTTAAAAAAATTCGGGATGAGAAAAAGAAATACACCCAGATTGTGGAAAGAATAATTGAAGATGGCATATCGCAGGGTATTTTCAGGAAGGCTGACCCGAGACTCCAGGCCAACGCCATCATAGGCATGTGCAACTGGGTTTATAAATGGTATAAACCCGGCAAAAGCCCTTACACTCCCGATCAGATCGCCGACCATTTCGTGGGCCTGCTTGAGACGGGCTACCTCAAATCCATCAAGGAGATCATACCAAACCCGCCAAAATCAGCAAAGGGCGGAAAGAGAAAAACAGGATCAAAAAAGGAGAACTGCCAGAGATTGAGGGATCAATGCATGAACCTGTTAAAACTCGTTGATGACATGGAAAGATCCGGTTGAGAATGCCCTGTAAAAACAAGGTGTTTACGGTTACATCCCCTCTGTTTTCGAAACGTTGGGTTTTACACTGATCTCCCTTGCCAGTAATCCCGTAACATACGCAGGGCCAGGACACTCTCAACGGAATCATTAAAAAGCGGAAAGGTACTTATACTTTTAAACTCCTCTATATATCGCCTTTCAGCGAAAAAACTGAGGCCAATGGGCTTGTTGTGTTCATCACACATCTTTTTCATAAGGTCCAGTATCTGTTCGGGACTGCCCACTTTACCCCCGAATAATCTTACCATCTCCGGCTCAAACATGAATGACAACACAATGCCGTCAATGTCTTTGAGCTCAAGACATCGTTCCAATGTAAACACGAGCGCCTTGAGATCATGGACATCGCCGAAATCCATGGGGTTGGATATTCGGATTACACCTGCGCGTCGGAAGCTTTCAATTTTACGCACCAGTTCACCCGGCAGGGCCGGACACTGAAAACCGTATTTTTCGCAGGCATCTGCCTGTATCACGGAAAAACCACCTGACAGGGATATGGCGACCAATCGGTCACCCCTTAAAGGAGGAAGTCTGAGGGCTTTGGCGCATACCGTCATGTCGTGAATATCCTTTACCCGGACAATCCCTGCCTGTTTCAGTGCGCCGTCCACAATACGGTCATCATTGGAAAGCGCTGCCGTATGCGACATGGCAACTTCCGAGGCTGTCCGGGTTGTATTGGACTTGAATATGACGATTGGCTTTTTTGATTTCCGGGCCAGCCTTATAAATTCCCTGCCATCTTCAATACTTTCCAGGTACAGATGGATTTGCTCGGTATCATCGTCGTTCAGGAGATATTCCAAAAAATCGATCTCGTCCATATTCAGCTTATTGCCCGCGCTGATGATTTTTGAAAACCCCACATGCTCCTCGGAGAAATAATAGGAACACTGGCTTGTCACCCCGCCGCTCTGCACTATCAGGCTTACGGAACCCTTCTTGAATCTCTTTGTTCGCAAAGGATTAAAGGGTGTACAAAGACCCGAATGGGTGCATATGACCCCGATACAGTTCGGCCCGATAAATCGAATGCCATTCCGACGTGCCGCATTCATGACATCTTTCTCAACCTGATTTTCTCGATGGCTGAATTCCTTGAACCCGCCCGTTGAGATAATGGCATGCAGAATCCCTTTTTTGCCGCACATATCAAGTGTCTCGGGTACCACTTTTGCGGGAACGAGAATTACCGCCAGATCAATCCCTTCGGGCAAAGACAAGGGATCCGTTATGATCTCCTTTCCGGATACAACGCCGGGCTCCCTCCCTACCGGATAGATTTCCCCGGCAAAGCCCATATCCAAGGAATTTTTTATAATGTTTTTGGCGAGGTTTCTTGGGTTGCTTGCCACACCAAAAACAGCCATACTCTCAGGGTAGAAGAATTTCCTCATCGCCCTTTACCCATCCTATTTGATATTTTATCCGCCGTTTCCCTAACTGCCTGACCCAAATTCTCCACGTCTTCCGGTTCAAAACTGAAGAGGGTAGCGGCAATGCCGATACAGCCGGCCAATTCATTACGGAAATCATAGATCGGCGCCACTACCCTTCGAACCCCTTTTCTCAATTCCTGATCCTCAAAAGCATACCCGTCTTTCCTGACCTTTAACAGTTCCGTTTCCAATTCATTCATGTGGGTAATTGTGTGTTCCGTAACAGCGGGAAGACCAATCTTATCCATCACCTTGAGTCTTTTTTCCGGGTCCATATGTGCTAAATAGATCTTTCCAACAGCGATTGCATGGAAATAAGGGTATGCGCTTCCGATACGTGTATAAAGTCGAATCCCCTCGGTCCCTTCAATCTGTTCTATAAGGACAAGCTGATCCTGGTCCAAAGTAGACAATTCAACGGTCTTGTGTGTCTTCTCCTCTAATTCCTGCATCAAAGGCCTGGCAACAGAACGAAGCTTAATGTTATTTTGAAGTCTGTTTCCCAAGTGCAGAAGCTTCATTCCCAGACCGTAAAAACCCCTTTGCTCTCCCCTGTCCACTATTCCCCTGTTACACAGGGTATTCAGTATCCTGATGAGAGACTGTCTTGGAATATCGGTCCTTCTCACAATCTCCGAAAGGGCTAATGTTCTCTCACTTGCTGCCAGAAGTTCGATGACATCAATTGCCCGGTCAACCGCAGGGGCATGGCTTGGTTTTCTTTGTTTCATAGTTCAGTGCCATATCCGGTATTTAATAACTCGCATATGGTATTTTATAGAAGAAGGAAAAAATGTCAAGAGAAGAAAATCCTGAGCATCCTTTAAAACTCGAAGAGCAAAAAAATGTGGGTACGGAATGAAAAAAGACTAATGGAGTCATTATGTAACAAAAAAATGGCCTTATGAGAGAATTTTTTCTTGACATGTTCCGAAAAAGCAATTAAATTTACAACCTGACTGAGCAGTCAGTTAGTTTTTTTGTCTACACCTAATTGGAATATGATATGTCAAGGAAAGAAGCCATTCTTAGGACTGCAATCCGGTTTTTCTCTGAAAAGGGATTTAAAGATACCTCTATGGCCGACCTTGCTAAAATGACCGGCACAGCTCAGGGAACGATTTTTTACCATTTCCACAGCAAGGAAGAACTCTTTATCTCTGTCCTCGAGGAGATTAAGAAGGGCATAATAGAACAGTTAGAGGGTTATCTAAGGAGTGAGGATTTCAAGACCGGCCTGGACATGGTGGAAGGCTCAGTCTCCTTTTATCTTTATTTAGCAGGGGCCATGGAAGAGCGGTTTCTCCTTTTGCACCGTCATGATGCATATGAATTAGCCGAGGTAAATACAGTTTGCAGGCAGAATCTCGAGAGCATTTATAACTCTATCCTGGACATTTTCGAGAAAGCCGTTCTTTTGGGTCAGAAAGACGGATCCATAGGAGACATGCCGGCCAGAAAGACCGCACTGATAATCTTTTCAATGGTTGATGGTCTGGTCCGTTTTAATACATATAAGCTCTACGATGCCGGCGCCCTCTATAACGAGCTTATAGCGTCGTGCCGGAGGATACTTCAAAACAAACCATCTTAGGAACAGGTAATCCCATGCTAACAAGATTTTTTCCTTTTTTGGCCTGGTTCAGAAATTACGGTCTTGAGACCCTGAGGGTTGACGCCTTATCCGGACTCACAGTTGCGTTAGTGCTTATACCTCAGTCTATGGCCTACGCCCAGTTAGCGGGTCTTCCTGCCTACTACGGGCTGTACGCCTCCTTTCTGCCTCCCATGATCGCGGCCCTGTTCGGTTCAAGCCGCCAGTTAGCCACCGGTCCCGTGGCAGTTGTATCGCTCATGACGGCTGCCTCCTTAGAGCCGCTGGCTACTGCCGGGAGCGAGGGTTACATAGCATACGCTATCATGCTGGCACTTATGGTTGGAGGATTTCAGTTCATCTTAGGGGTACTCAGGCTCGGCCTTGTTGTTAATTTTCTTTCCCATCCCGTGGTCAACGGATTTACTACCGCAGCGGCCCTCATCATCGCCTCATCTCAATTGTCCAAGATGTTTGGTGTATATGTGGACAAGGGGGAACACCATTATGAGACCATCATCCGTGTCGTGCAGGCGGCATTTCATTACACACACTGGCCCACCCTGATTATGGGTATATTTGCCTTTGTTATAATGTACGGGCTGAGACGGATTTCTCCAAAGATCCCGAATGTCCTTGCAGCCGTGGCCGTTACAACAATAATATCATGGGCCATAGGTTTTCAGCATAACGCAACCGTGGACATCTCGGCAATCGAGTCTCTTGAGGCCAGAAGGGCAATCGAAAATTTCAACCAATCAGTTAACACTTTACCCCGGTTAGAGGAAGAGCGGACAGAGGTGTATAAAACCTTAGACATGGCCAATAGCGGACACGACATCGTAGGCGTTCTCGACGCCGAGCACCATGCAAGCGTCCTTGAAATCAATATCAAACGGATCAAGAAGGACATGCATAATTATACAAAGGAGCTTAGAGGACTCCTGTTTGAGGGTGTTCGTCTATCCGATGGCTCTATGCGATTCTATGCCAGAGACAAGATGCCTGATCAGACAGCTCGAGACGGCCGCACATGGCGCATTAAGGTCGGCAACAAGCCTCTCAAGATTGACGGGCTTCTTATGACGAGCGGCGGGGCTGTGGTCGGAACGATTCCCCGAGGGCTGCCGTCTCTGACAATGCCCGAAATCAACTTAAAGGTCATCTTACATATGTTCCCGTTCGCGGCCATTATCTCGCTCCTGGGTTTTATGGAGGCCATTTCAATCGCCAAGGCCATGGCCGCCAAGACCGGCCAGCGGCTCGACCCCAACCAGGAACTTATCGGCCAGGGCCTGGCCAACATCTGTGGGGCCATCGGAAAGAGCTATCCGACCTCAGGTTCATTCTCCAGATCGGCAGTCAACCTTCAGGCCGGGGCAATCTCAGGCCTTTCCAGCGTTTTCACCAGCCTGGCCGTGGTAATCGTGCTCTTGTTTTTCACCCCGCTTCTCTACCACCTGCCACAGTCCGTTTTAGCCGCAATCATCATGATGGCGGTCCTCGGGCTGATAAACATCTCCGGTTTCATCCACGCCTGGAGAGCACAGTGGTATGACGGGGCCATTGCCATAACCTCTTTTATCAGCACCCTTATCTTCGCGCCGCACTTGGACAAGGGTATTATGATTGGAGTCGTCCTTTCCTTGCTTGTGTTCCTGTACAAGAGTATGAGACCATCGGTGGCCACCCTGTCAAGGTCGGAAGACCATTCACTGCGTGACTGTGCGCACCACGGACTAAAAGAGTGCGAGTACGTGTCCATGGTCCGCTTTGACGGCCCGCTCTTCTTTGCCAATGCCAGCTACCTGGAAGACCAGATCATG
>DAOUXC010000338.1 GCA_030666795.1 Desulfobacteraceae bacterium | reverse complement strand
GTCCTTTGCTGAAAGCCGAAAGCTGATGGCTGATAGCGCTCATCCAAAAACGTTAGTTTCTGGATGAGCATTAATTAAACATTTTGGAGAAAAATATCCCGGTATGAAAATGAAGATAGGAGTCATCTCGGATACACACCTTGGCCGGGTGACCAGGGAGTTTGAGCAAATCTACGACAGGTATCTGTCAGATAAAGACCTCATTTTGCATGCCGGGGACATTACATCTACCGTAATTGTCGACTTCCTGAGCAGGAAGGATTTCCATGGGGTTTACGGGAATATGGATCCCCATGACGTGCGGGACATGCTTCCCGAAAAAAAGGTCATAGAACTGGGACCTTACAGTTTGGGTCTTATTCACGGAGGCGGACCTGCTGCCGGGCTCGAGGACCGTGTCTGGGCCGAATTTCAAAATGTGGACGTCATTGTCTACGGTCATTCACATAATGCAGTGAATTACACAAGAGACGGTGTCCTTGTATTTAATCCGGGCACTGCGACCGGTTTCAGTTCTTCGGGCATACACAGCATCGGGATTCTGGAGCTGGGTGATACGATTCATGGCGAAATAATCACATTATGAGGGTTTAAGGAGGCGTAAGATATGAAGGTACTCTGGGCACCGTGGAGAATGGAATATATTCTTTCAGACCAGAAAGGAGGGGAATGTATTTTCCAGACAGGAGACGATCGAAGCGGTGATGTTGAGAGACTAATTCTATATGTAGGACCCCTTACCATGGTTATGATGAATCGTTATCCCTATATCAACGGGCACCTGTTAGTGGCGCCCATAAGGCATGTCCCGGGTCTGGAGAACTTGACGGAGGAAGAGACCCTGGATCTTTTGGTCACGGTTCGCAAATCCATAGGAGTTCTTAAGAAAGAAATGAGTCCGGAAGGTTTTAATGTTGGATTGAATCTTGGCAGGGTTGCGGGGGCCGGTGTGGAGGAACATATGCACTTTCATATTGTTCCTCGCTGGAGCGGTGATACCAACTGCATGACCGTTTTCGGGGACGTAAGGGTAATTCCCGAGCACATTACGGAGACATATCGCAAGCTCCTGCCGCATTTTCAAGAGTTTAAATAGTGCCAATATTAAATCCAAAAAAGGGCACTAAGGTGTGTCCAATTCAGAAATGAGCAATCTTTCGTAAAATTAATGTAGGGCGTCCCGCCCCTAAAGGGCGGGAACAACCAACCCTGCCGATTGATGCCGACCTGTCCCGGAGAAGGCTGGGGATTGCGGAAAAAGGCCATTTCCGGATGGATATTAAATCGGGTTACGGAGGTGACAAATGAATCATTTAAGAATGATCGTGGTAATTTTGTTTATATTGCTTGTGATTATTGTGGCCGTTCAGAACTACCAGGCCTTTTCAAACACTGTAACATTCAGGATAAATCTCATCTTTTTCAACTGGGAAAGCTCCCCCATGTCCATGTATTTTGTGGCTGTTATCACTTTTCTCGTTGGCGTTCTCGCTGCCGGGATTTACGGGATAACCGAGCGTTTCCACTTAAAGAAACAGATCAAGACCCTCACGAAGGAAGCAAGGGAAAAGGACAAGGAACTTAATTCTCTCAGGAATTTACCGGTTACGGGCGACGAAATGGTCTCAAATCAAAGCCCTGACCTGCAATGAAGGATCCCGGATGAGACAGTGCGGTTCCGGAAGGCTGTTCCAACGCACAATTTAAAACCTTTTCGGCCGGCCCTCGGGGTGTGCTCTGACTCATACCCTCAAACCGTGCCCATATATTAAGGAGATATCCCGTGTGGGAATCGTTTTTTAAATGGTGTCTTGAACCCGTGAATCAGCAGCTTTTGTTAGGTGTTATCATTGCCTTCGGGATTGGTGTAATCACCGGGATATGGGTTCGCCGCGCAAGGGCAAGGAAGGACGGATCAACAGCCGGCAAAGTGGATAAGGCATTTTTTAAGGGTTTCCGGTACATCCTCTCCAATGATCGGGACCAGGCCATAGAGGAATTCACAAAGTCGGTGCAGGTCAATTCCGATACCATTGAGACTTATGTGGCACTTGGAAACCTTTATCGCTCCAGGGGAGATATAGACCGTGCTATTCGTATCCGCCAGAGTATCATCCTGAGGCCGAATATCGACGAGCAGATAAAGCTTAGGGCCCTTTTTGATCTCGGTCTGGATTACCGAAAAGGGGGGTTCCTCAACCGTGCGTTAAAAGCGCTTCTGGAGGTGACGCAAAGAACCCCTTCCGATGTGGAAGCCCTTAAAGCGATTGAAAGCATTTACGCAGAGCTTAGGGATTGGGAGAATGCTTACGGGACGCGGCAAAAAATAGCGCGTTTAGCCAAAGGCGATCATCAAAACATCCTGGCCCATTATCTGGTTGAAAATGCAAAAATTAACCAGGAAAAGGAAAATCTGGCCAGGGCAATTTCCCTTTATAACAAGGCAATTTCTACCCACAGATCGTGCGTGGACGCCTATCTTCACCTTGGAGATCTCTACTTCGACAGACAGGAATACAAAAAGGCCATCTCGACATGGAAAAAGATCGTAACGGTCGCTCCAAGATTCACATTCCTTGCCTATCGACGTCTTGAAGGGGCCTATTCGAAAATGAAGAACCTGAAGCCTGTCGAGGACTTTTTAAAGGAATGTGCCCAATCGGATGCCGATGCATTTACACACATGGCCCTGGCCCGCTATCTTTACATTGAAAACGATATCGAAGGCGCACTCAGGGAGATCAAAAACGTCTTGGACCTTGACCCATCGTTTTGGGAGGCGAGGAAATTCAAGGGGGAGATACTCATTAACCATGGCAAAGAGAAAGATGCACTGGCAGACTATAAAGAGTTTATCGAGCATCTGAATGTGCCCTATTTGAAATTCCAGTGCTCCGAGTGCGGGTATAAATCCGACGAGCTTCAGTGGCAGTGCCCGCAGTGCAAAAAGTGGGATGCGATTCATTTGATTGAGTCGAACGGGGTTCAATCAACTCCCCCTGCTTAGCTCAAAATACGCACCATCTGATTACCTGTAATCGATAAAGGGAGAGCTTTTGCGCAAAGAGGAATAATATGTCGAAACTTACGCCCATGCTCAGGCAATATCTTGGCATCAAGAATGAATATCCTGATGCCATTTTATTTTTCCGCATGGGTGATTTTTACGAGATGTTTTTTGATGATGCCCGCACCGCGTCTAAGATCCTTGGTATTACCCTGACGGCCCGGGGGACGTATAACGGGGAAAAGGTTCCCATGTGCGGCATACCCCATCATGCCTTCAAAAATTATATCGGCAGACTCGTGGATAGTGGGCGCAAAGTCGCCGTTTGTGAACAGGTCGAGGACCCGAAAGAAAGCAAGGGGGTCGTAAAGAGAGAAGTGGTCCGGCTGGTTACCCCCGGCTCGGTCGTGGATGAAGGGGATCTGGACGATAAAACCAACCTGTACATGGCCGCAATATCCGAAGGCGATGAAAGGTACGGGTTGGCCCATGCGGACCTTTCGACCGGCGAGTTCCGCGTCACGGAAGTCGAATCGTTTAGTGATCTCCTGGAAGAACTGGGAAGAATAGATCCGGCAGAACTCCTGATTCCGGAGAACGATAATTTGGCTGGAAGAAAGGAGCTGTCTAATTACCGATTGGAGATTTTGGGAAGGTATTCCTTTGATCCACGGAAGGCGGAAGGTCTCTTAAAAGAGCAGTTAGGCGTCAGGTCCCTGAC